>NZ_JBFRHF010000010.1:0-247639 GCF_052115705.1 Inquilinus sp. 2KB_23
CGGCCGCCCCGGCCGGGGTGGCGGCGGAGGGCGGCGGCGATGCCGGCGCGCTCGGCGTCGCCGACATGGCCGAGGCGGTGAAGATGGCGCTGCGGGCCCTGCGCGCCAACCTGTTCCGCACCGTGCTGACCCTGCTCGGCATCGTCATCGGGGTCGGCGCCGTCATCGCCATGCTGGCGATCGGCGGCGGGGCGAAGCAGTCGGTGGTCGACCGCATCTCGGCGATGGGCACCGACCTGCTGCTGATACGGCCGGCACAGACCAACAGCCGCACCGCCGACGGCGTGATCGCGACCCTGGTGCCGGAGGATGCGGACGCGCTCGCCGAACTGCCGAACGTCGCCGCGGCGGTGCCGGAGCTGCTGGGCAACGTCACGATGCGCTACGGCAACACCGACTACCAGACCCAGGCCGACGCCACGACCCCATCCTTCACCGTCGCGCGCAACTGGCCGGTGGACCGCGGCGGCTTCATCGCGCCGCGCGACGAGGCCGGCTACGCCCCGGTGATCGTGCTGGGCCAGACCGTGGCGCGGGTGCTGTTCCCGGAGGGCGTCGACCCGATGGGCCGCTACGTCCTGGTCAACAACATCCCGTTCCAGGTGATCGGGCTGATGCAGGCCAAGGGCGCCACCCCCTATGGCGCCGATCAGGACGACGTCGTGTTCATGCCGCTGTCGACCGGCAGCATGCGGGTCTTCGGCAAGCGCTTCGTCCGGTCGATCACGGTGCAGGTCCAGGACACGGCGCGGATCGACGAGACCCAGGCCGCGGTGCAGGCGCTGCTGGAGCAGCGGCACCGCCGCCAGGATGTGCAGATCCGCAACATGTCGTCGCTGCTGGAAACCGTCTCGGCGACCCAGAACACCCTGACCATCCTGCTCGGCTCGGTCGCCGCGATCTCGCTGCTGGTCGGCGGCATCGGGGTGATGAACATCATGCTGGTCAGCGTCACCGAGCGGACACGCGAGATCGGGGTGCGGATGGCGACCGGCGCCCGGATGCGGGACATCCTGCAGCAGTTCATCACCGAATCCGTGGTGGTCTCGGCGATCGGCGGGGCGATCGGTGCCGTCGGCGGCCTCGGGGTCGCGGCGGTGCTGCGCGCCTTCGGCACGCCGATCCTGTTCTCGCCCGGGCCGGTGCTGCTGGCCTTCGGCTGCGCCTTCCTGACCGGCCTGGTGTTCGGCTATATGCCGGCGCGCAAGGCTGCCACGCTCGACCCCGTCGTCGCCCTCTCAGCCGAGTGACCATGCCCTATCGCCTTCATCGCTCCCTCGCGGCGGTCCTGGTCGCGGCGGCGCTCGCCGGCTGCGGCGCGGGCCCGGAAGACCAGCGGCCGGCCCTCGACGTGCCCGGCGGCTGGAAGGCGGAAGGACCGGCCGGCACCTCCTGGCCCGAGACGACGTGGTGGCACAGCTTCGGGTCGCCCCAGCTCGACGCTCTGATCCGCACCGCGCAGCAGAACAACCAGGACATCGGCGCGGCCGCCGCCCGGGTGCTGCAGGCCGACGCCCAGGCGCGGATCGCCGGCGCCCCGCTCTTGCCCACAGTCGAGGGCTCGGGCGGCGCCTCGCACTCGGTGTCGCCGGAGACCCGCAGCAGCACCTTCTCGGGCGGCAGCGTCAGCCGCCGCTCGATCAGCGACCAGTATTCGGCCCAGCTCGCGGTCAGCTACGAACTCGATCTCTGGGGCAAGAACCGGGCGGCACTGCAATCGGCCGAGGCCTCGGCCCTGGCCAGCCGCTATGATCGCGACACCGTTGCCCTGACCGTCACCTCCGGCGCCGCCACCACCTACATCCAGATCCTGGAGCTGCAGGACCGGCTGGCCATCGCCCGGGACAACCTGGCCAACGCCCAGCAGGTGCTGGCCGTGGTCCAGGCGCGGGTGACCGCCGGCGCCGCCTCGGCCCTGGACCTCGCCCAGCAGCGCACCGTGGTGGCGCAGCAGAAATCCGCGATCCCGCCGCTGGAGCAGCAGCGCCAGCAGTCGGAGACCGCGCTGGCCCTGCTGCTGGGCGAGCCGCCGGAGCGGCTGTCGCTGGCGCGCCAGTCGCTCGACGATCTCAAGATCCCGGTGGTGGCGGCCGGCCTGCCGTCCTCGCTGCTGGACCGGCGGCCGGACATCCAGAACGCCGATGCGCAGCTGGCCGCCTCCCGGGCCAATGTGAAGGAGGCGCGGGCGGCGCTGTTCCCCTCGATCCAGCTGACCGGCCAGGGCGGGTTCCAGAGCGCCGCGCTCGGCACCCTGTTCAACTCGGCCAGTACTCTCTACAGCCTCGCCGCTTCGCTGACCCAGCCGATCTTCGAGGGCGGCAGCCTGCGCGGCGCGATCCAGCTGACCCAGGCCCAGTACCAGGAGCTGGCGCAGACCTATGTGAAGACCGTGCTGGCCGCCTTCGGCGACGTCGAGAACGCCCTGATCGCCCTGCGCCAGTCCGGCCTGCTGTACCAGGCGCAGCAGGAGGTGCTGGCACAGTCGCGCGAGGCCTTCCGCCTCTCCGACGCCCAGTACCGGGCCGGGGCGGTCGACCTCCTCACCGTCCTGACGGCGCAGCAGAGCTACTTCTCCGCCCGCGACCAGCTGGTGCAGGCCAAGTCGGACCGGCTGCAGGCGGTGGTGGCGCTGTACAAGGCGCTGGGCGGCGGCTGGTCGGTCGGCTCGGTCAAGGCCGGAAGCTGACGGGACGTGGGCCCCGCTCACCCGAACGGGGTATGCGGGGCTGCCCGAAATCGGTCACTCTCCCGCCGGATGCTGCGGCTCCAAGGTGCGGGGCTTGCGAAGGGGACCGGTTTGACTGGGAGTGATCGCGCCGGCGTTCTGATCGACCGCGTCTATGCGGCGCTGGTCGGAGAGATCGGCTGGGAGCAGTTCCTGCAGGAGGTCGCGACCTGCCTGCCAAACGGCAAGGCGTCGCTGTTCTTCCACGATGCCGACAGCGGTTTCGGTGCGTTGTCGCTGAGCGCCGGCTTCTCGGCCGACGCCGTCACCGCCTATGGCCGCCACTTTAGCCGGGTGAACCCCTGGATGCAGGCCGCGGCGCGACGCCCGGTGGGGCTGGCCGTGCGGTCGGAGCAGATGCTGCCGCGCGACGCGCTGCTGCGGACCGAGTTCCATGCCGACTTCCTGCGCCCGAACGGGCTGGGCACCGCCGTCGGGGTCACCATCCACAGGGAAGACGACTGCAACTTCATGCTGAGCGTCCTGGGCGCGGAGGCCGATGACGCCACCGTCGATGCCGCGCGGGCCGTGCTGGGGCAGCTGGTGCCGCATCTGCGCCGGGTCTTCACCTACTACCGTAAGTCGCCGCAGGCGGGCGCCGCCGTGCATGGCGGCATCTCGGTGCTCGACCTGCTCGGCATCGGCGTGATCCTGGTCTCGGCGGACCGCCGGATCCGCCATTGCAACCCGCCGGCCGAGGCGATGATCGCCAAGGGCGATGCGGTGGGCGAGGATGGCGAGGGCCGGCTGCGCTTCCACGCGCCCGACGCCACCGCGGCGCTGGAGCGGGCGCTGGGCGCGATCCAGCTGGGCATCCCGCGCGGCGTCCTCGACACCCAGCTGCTGCCGCGCGACGGCGGCCGCCAGCCGATGCGGGCCCGGGTCGTGCAGCTCGACCCGTCATCGCCGCAGGTGTTCTTCTCCGGCGCCGCGGCGCTGATCCTGATCGAGGATCCGTCGGTCTCCACGGCGGGGGCGCGGATCGACAGCGCCCGCGCCGTCTACGGCCTGACCGCGGCCGAGCTGCGGGTGGCGCGCCGGCTGATCGAGGGGCTGACCCTCACCGAGATCGCGGCGGTCGACGGCGTCTCGCCCCTGACCGTGCGCAGCCAGCTGAAGAGCATCTTCGCCAAGACCGACACCCGCCGCCAGGCCGAGGTGGTGCGCAAGCTGTCGGCCGGCGTTCTGTAGGGCAGGGGCGTCAGGTCTCGCCAGCGGTCCGCTTGCGGGCCAGGATCAAGCCGTCGCCGACCGGAAGCAGCGACAGGTCGACGCGCGGGTCGTCGCGCAGCATCGTGTTGGTCCGGCGGATCGCCTCGGTGCCGGCCGACCGGTCGGTGGGATCGGCGACCTGGCCGTGCCACAGCACATTGTCGACCAGCAGCAGCCCGCCCGGCCGCAGCAGCCCGATCGCGGCCTCGCAATAGGCGGGATAATTCGGCTTGTCGGCATCGACGAAGATCATGTCGACCGTGCCGGACCAGCCGTCCCGCACCAAACCCGCCAGCGTGTCCAGGGCCGGCGCCAGGCGCAGCTCGATCCGCTCCGCCAGCCCGGCCTCGGCCCAATAACGGCGGGCGATCGACGTCCACTCCGCATTGACGTCGCAGCACAGCAGGCGCGCCTCGGCCGGCAAGGCCAGCATCACCGCCAGCGCGCTGTAGCCGGTGAAGGTGCCGACCTCGATCAGCCGCCGGGCGCCGACCAGGCGGGCCAGCAGGGCCATCAGCTGGCCCTGTTCCGGCGCGATCTGCATGCCGGCATGGGCGCCGACGGCGCGCTGCGTCTCCTGGCGCAGCCGGGCCAGGATGGGCGCCTCACGCAGCGAGGCATCGAGCAGATAGCCGTGCAGCGCGTCGCTCAGGCCGATGGTGCGCGGGCTCATGCGCCGGGGTTCCTTTCGCCGTGATCGATCATGGCGTCACATGCACGCTGGGGTCGCGCTTGACCGGGGTGGGGCGGGTCAGCTCGTTGCGGATCTTCATCGCCTCGAACACCGGGGCGGTGCCCTGGCGTGGCACGAAGCGGCCCTCGCCGCGCTGCACCTTCAGCTCGTTGCCTTCCCACACCACCTTGCCCTGGCTGATGGTGATGGCGGGCAGGCCGCGCAGCGCCATGCCCTCGAACACGTTGACCTCGATGTTGGAATGCTGGGTCGCGGCGCTGACCGTCTTGGTCGCGGCCGGGTCCCAGATCACGATATCGGCATCGGCGCCGGGCGCGATCACGCCCTTCTGCGGGTAGATGTTGAAGGCCTTGGCGGCGTTGGCCGAGGTGACGGCGACGAACTCGTTCGGCGTCAGCCGGCCGGTGTTGACGCCGTTGGTCCACAGCACCGCCATGCGGTCCTCGATGCCGCCGGTGCCATTCGGGATCAGGGTGAAGTCATCGATCCCCATCCGCTTCTGCGCGGTGTTGAAGGCGCAATGGTCGGTGGCGACCACCTGCAGGCTGCCGGCGGTCAGCCCGTCCCACAGCGACTTCTGGTGGTCCTTCGACCGGAAGGGCGGGCTCATCACCCGCGCGGCGGCATAGGCCCAGTCCTTGTTGCGGTATTCGCCCTCGTCCAGGGTCAGGTGCTGGATCAGCGATTCGCCATAGACCCGCTGGCCGTTGGCTCGGGCCCGGGCGATCGCCTCATGCGCCTCGCGGCACGAGGTGTGGACGATGTAGAGCGGCACCCCGGCGGCGCCGGCGATCATGATGGCGCGGTTGGCGGCCTCGCCCTCGACCTCGGGCGGGCGTGACAGGGCGTGGCCCTCCGGCCCGGTGATGCCGGCCTCCAGCAGTGCCTTCTGCAGCAGCCAGACGATGTCGCCGTTCTCGGCATGGACCATCGGCAGGGCGCCAAGCTCGCGGCAGCGGCTGAAGCTGTGCATCAGCACGTCGTCATCGACCATCAGGGCGTTCTTGTACGCCATGAAGTGCTTGAAGCTGTTGACGCCGTGGTCGGCGACCAGCGTGCCCATCTCCTCCCGCACCTGGTCGGACCACCAGGTGATGGCGACGTGCAGCGACCAGTCGGCGCAGGCCTTCTCGCCCCATTCGCGCCATTGGCGATAGCCGTCCAGCAGGCTCTGCTGCGGCCCGGGGATGCAGAAGTCGATGATCATGGTGGTGCCGCCGGCCAGCGCCGCGGCGGTGCCGGTGTAGTAGTCGTCCGACGCCACCGTGCCCATGAACGGGAACTGCATGTGGGTGTGGGGGTCGATGCCGCCCGGCAGCAGGAAGCTGCCCGAGGCGTCGATCACCCGGGCGCCGGTCGGGGCCGCCAGGTCGGGGCCCACCGCGACGATCCTGCCGTCGTCGCAGATCACGTCGGCGCGGAAGCTGCGGTCGGCATTCACCACCGTACCGCCCTTGAGTGCGATCGTCATGGCCGGCGTTCTCCTTCTTGTCGCGTGCCTGTCCCTGTCGCCGAAGATTGGGACGGATCGGGCAATGAGGCAAGGCCGATCCTGACCGTTTGGTCAGGGTGGCCGGCGAGGTCGCGAGAGGAGATGACGTTACATTACGTAACTATTCTATCGTATACGATGCGAATCGTATCACAGACGGGCAGTCTCAGTCCCGCATGACCCATTTCACCGGCACGGCCCATTCCACCACGACGTCGGAGATCAGCGGCGCGTTGTAGCTGAACAGGGTGAAGAAGCCGGGGCCGTTGCCGCGCATCAGGATCTTGACGAAGGTCCGGCCGTCGGCCAGCCGGATGACGCATTCCCGGCCGATCAGCTGGTCCGGTTCGGCGCGGACGTTGCGGTAGTAGATGACGTCGCGGTCGCGGAAGGCCGGCACCATCGAATCGCCGCGGACGATCACCGCGACGGTGTGCTCGTCGGCCGCCGGCGGCGCGTCCGCCTCGTCGATCTGCTCGGAGGAAAGGTCGCCGTCGAACAGGTGGACCTCCGCCCCGGCGCCGACATAGCCGACCACCGGCACGGTCGAGCGGATGCCGGCCGGGGCGCCCTGGCCGGTCAGCAGCCAGGCCTCGGACACGCCGAAGGCGGCGGCGTAGCGGGCGGCGGCGTCGCGGCGCAGGCCGCGCAGGCCGGATTCATGCGCGCGATAGGTGATCGGGCTCCAGCCGAAGGCGCGCGCCGCATCCGCCGCGGTCTCGTGTCCGGCCTTCGTCCGCGCCAGCACCAGGCGTTCATGAGGTTCGAGCATGCCGGGGATTTAGCACGTTTTGTATCGCATGGACAATTCGTTTCGTATTGCATTAAGAGATTACGAAACGTATCGTCAGCCCATGGACACGCCCATCACCGATTTCGACGCTCTCTTCGACTGCTGGGAACGGCCCGCCCGCCTGGCCGCCGATCTCGGCATCTCGCCCCAGCACCTCCGGATGATCCGGGTCCGCCGGTCCATCCCGGTGCGGTTCTGGCCCGGGCTGATCGCCGGCGCCAAACGGCGCGGGATCGCGGGGCTCAGCTACGACCTGCTGGTCCGGCTGCACGTCCCCGACGAATTCGCCGACCCGCCATCCACCAACCTTTCATCCCGAGGAGACTCCATGACCCATCATCCCACCATCGACCAGATCGAGAGCATGCCGACCGCGGAGATCGCGGCGCTGCCGGCGGAGGCGTTGGCGGCGCTGGTCGAGGACCTGATCGTCCTCGCCGAACGCTGCCGAGCGATCCGGGGGGCTGTCTTTGCCGCCCTGGCCCTGCGCCATGGCGACCCGGCCGAAATGCCGCTCGCCGCCGACGCCGCGCCCGGTCTCGCCGTGGTGCGGCCGCACCCCAGAGCCGCCTGATTGGAGGGGATGATGAGGGACCTTCGCAGCAGCCTGGCGCGCCACATGCCGCGCTCGCCGGCCGAGGCCGAACAACTGCACCGGATGCGGGCCGCGGTCTGGCACGGCCAGGGCATCGCCGTGCTCCGTCCGGACGATGTGGGCGACGACTGGATCCGCCAGGCGATCGTGAACGAGGCGGACCGGCTCTACGGCAAGCGGAAGGAAGAGGCATGAGGGCGGCGAAGCGGCATGCCGCTCGCCGGGCGCCCGAGGATCACGGGTCGCCGGAGCGGACACGCCAGGCCCAGGGTCTGGTGCTGGAACCACTGGCGGGCCCGCGACAGGGCCCGGCCCCGGCCTGCCGCGCCCGGGCGCGGATCGAATGCCGGCTCGACCAGCTTCGCGGCCAGGGGCTGGTGACGACGCAGCAGGCGGAGGCGGGGCTGCGCTTCCGCCGGCATCATCTGGCGGCGGGCCGCCAGCCGAAGGTGACGATGAGCTATGGCCCGCGGGGCGACCGCATCTGGCAGGACCAGGCAGAGCCGGGTCCGGACGAGATCGCGGTCGATGAGGCGCTGGGGCTGCTGGCGCCCGATGGGCGCCGGGCGGTGCTGCAGGTCTGCTGCCTTGACGGCGAGCCTCCGGCCGAGATCGTGGTGCTCCACCGCGCGCTCGACCGGCTCGCCAAGCATTGGGGCGTGCCGGCCGATGCGTGAGGGTCGAGTCCGGGAAGGCACTGCCGATCGCCAGCAGCGCCTTCCACGCGTCCGATCAGGCGCCGCAGCGGGTCTTGTGCGGCTGGTCGACGGCGGTGACCTCCGACTTGAACTGGCGCACATTCGACGAGGTCATGCCCAGCATGCCCTGGCAGACCTCGTAGATGCCGCCCAGCGACTTCATCTGCTCGATCAGCTGGGTTTCGGTGCGGCAGATGTCGGCGGCCCGCGCCCCAGTGGCCTGCTGGTTGGAAAGCTGCTGCTGCAGCACCGCGATGTCGGCTTTCTTCGCGTCGACATCCTGCGGACAATCGGCCAGGGCCGGGCCAGCCATCAGGGCGACGACGGCCACGATCAGGAAACGGGTCATGAGATCCTCCAAACGCTTGCACTCCCGCAGGGAACGAGGCGGTGCGGCGGCTGGTTCCACCCGGGCGCCATCGGGCCACGGCCGGTCAGGCGTCCGGCGGCTCCCCATCACCGGGCTCGTTCTCGAGCAGGTCGCCCGGCTGGCAGTCGAGGATGTCGCAGATCTTGGCCAGCGTCTCGAAGCGGATGCCGCGGACCTTGCCGGTGCGCAGCAGCGACAGGTTCGATTCGGTGATCCCGACCCGGGCGGCGAGGTCCTTCGACCGCATCTTGCGGCGGGCCAGCATGACGTCGAGGGTCACCCGGATCGGCATGCCGGGTCCTCAGATGATGGCGGCGTTGTCTTCGGCGATGGCCTCCGCCTCCCGCATCACCTGGGCGATGCCGAGGATCACGAAGCCGAGGACGACCAGCCAGAGCTGGTCGGTGCCCAGCGACACCGCGACGTCGTCGGTCGCACCGGCGGCGTACAGCACGGCCGACAGCAGGGTCGAGCCGATCGGCTGGACACAGGCCGAGGCCAGGATGCCGAAGGCGATGCGCCGCAGGGCGACCGTCGCCGCCGGGGTGAACAGCGACCCCCGCGCGTAGTCGCGGAACAGCCGCCGCGCCGCCCAGATCGCGAACAGCCGGGGCCCCGACCCCAGCAGCAGGATCGCGAAGGCGGCCAGCGTCCAGCCGAAGGGCAGGGGGCTGCGCGTGGCCTCCAGATCCGCCACCCAGGGATGGCCCATCACGGCCGTGGGAAAGGCGAAGGTATAGACCGCGATCGCCGTCGGCAGCAGGATGAGGATTCCGGTCAGCAGCCAGGCGATGCGGGCGCTGTAGCGGCGCAGCCTGGCGGTGCGGGCAGCCTCGGTGGGTGCGAAGGTCATCATGGCTCCCGGCGCATCGCTCAGCGATACCAGTTTCTGTAAGACAGAAACTAATTGCCGTAAAGGAGAGACTCGCTGCCCCAAGGCGATCAGGCCGACGCTGTCGACTCCAAGAGCGTTTCGGCCACCGTCGCCCAAACCGCCGGGCTGCGGGCCACCAGCAGGCCGGGGAGATCCCCGCGGGGACGATAGGGCGCGCCGTCGAGTCGGGCGGTGCGGCCGCCGGCCTCCTCCAGGAACAGGGCGCCGGGCGCGTGGTCCCAGGGCAGGCCGCGCCAGAACAGGACGAAATCCTGCTCGCCGGTCGCGATGTCAGGATAGTCGCGGCCGGAACAGCGCCAGCCCGGCAGGATCGCGGCAAGCCGCCCGGACCGCGCCTCGATCTGCGCCTTGAGCGGCGGCGGCAGGAAGCGGGTCAGCACTGCGCCGCGCAGGGTGCCGGCCTCGGCCGGATCCTGCGGCGTCCGGATGCGTGCGCCGTCCAGGAAGGCGCCGCCGCCACGGACCGCCACCGCCAGCCGGTCGGCGACGGGATCGAGCATCCAGGCGGCGACTGTCTCCCGGCCTTCGACCAACGCGACCATCACCGCGAAGGGCTCGTTGCCGGCGGCGAAATTGGCAGTGCCATCCAGCGGGTCGACCAGCCAGGTCGGGGCGTCGCCGGCATGGAAGGCGGGCAGCAGGCCCGGGTCGGCGGCGGCCGCCTCCTCGCCCAGCACCAGCACACCCGGCCGCAGTGCGCTGAGGCCGTGGGTCAGGATCGCCTCGGCCTCGCGGTCGGCGATGGTGACGATCTCGCCGGGCGACTTCTCCTCCGCCTCGCCTTCGGCCAGGGCGCGGAAGCGCGGCAGGATCGCCTCCCGGGCGGCGTGGCGCAGCAATTCCGCCACCCGGTCGATCAGGGCGGCGTCGATCGGAAGGACGGGCATGGGCGGGCCTTTCGCAACGGGTCCAGGCCCTGTGCCGGACCCGCCCGGCCTGGGCAAGCCCGAACTCGGGCTATGCCGGGCCGGCCAGTGCTGCCGCGCGCCGCCGCATCTCGTCCGGCGGCACGTCCTCGACATGGGTGGCGATGGTCCAGACATGGCCGAAGGGGTCGATGACGGTGCCGGACCGGTCGCCGTAGAACTGGTCGGCGACCGGGCGCGACAGCGTGGCGCCGGCGGCGACGGCGCGCTCGACCACGGCATCGACATCCCCGACATAAAGCATCAGCGACACCGGCGTGCCGCCGACGGCCTCGGGGCCGGAATAGCCCATCTCCGGCATCTCGTCGGCCAGCATCAGCAGGCTGCCGCCGATCAGCAGCTCGGCATGGCCGATCGCGCCGCCCGGCGCGTCCATCCGCATGCGCTCGGCGGCGCCGAAGGCGACCTGGTAGAACTCGATCGCCGCGGCGGCATTGCGGATGATGAGATAGGGGGTGAGGGTCGGATACCCCTCGGGAACCGGCTTCACCTTGGCGGCCATCGGTCTCCTCCCTGGTTCTGTATCGGCGCTGGTCGGTCGCACCGCTCAAGGCATCATACAGGAGGAGGGGCCTCGGTGTTATGCCTCGCCGCCGATCGGCCCGGGCATCAGCTCGGCCAACGCCCGGATGATGCGGTCCGGCCGGATGACGGATCCCGGCGGCAGCCCTTCGCCGGCCACGTCGTGCCAGATCGCATGGATGCCCAGGCGCTGCGGCGCGGCCACCTCCCACTCCAGATTGTCGCCGACCATCCAGGTCTCGTCTGGGGTCGTCCCCAGCACCTGCAGGGCGTGGCGATAGGCCCGCTCGTCGGGCTTGCCGAAGCCGTGCTCGCCCTCGATCTGGATATGGTCGAACCGGTGGCCCAGGTCGAAGCGCGCGATCTTGGCGCGCTGGCCCTCGGCCGAGCCGTTGGTGACCAGGGCCAGGCGCACGCCGCGCGCCTTCAGCGCGTCCACCAGCGCATGGGCGTCCGGGAACAGGTGCATCTGTTCGTCGCGATAGGCGGTGAAGCGGTCGGCGAGCCGGTGGACGACATCGGCCGGCGGCACCGGGCGGCCCAAGGCGGCGAGGCCGTCGAAGGCGCCGGCCACGATCACGCGCCGGGCCTCGCCGATCCGCTGGCGCCAGATCCGGTGGCGCTCGGCATCGGCCCAGAAGTCGCGGGCATAGGCGCCGACCGCGGCGGCGATCTCGGCGGCGGCCAGCGGGGCCAGCACCTCCGCGAATTCGGCGGTGACGGTCAGCCATGCCACCTCCGGCCGGCCATAGGCGGAGATCAGCGTGTCGTCGAGGTCGAACAGGATGGCGCGTGGCAACATCATGACGGGTCCGCCGGTCCAGGGATTGCAGGGTTCGGCTTGAGCCGGTTCAGCCGGATGGCCGCGGCCGCCGCCAGCAGGCCGATGAAGGAGGACAGCAGCATCAGCCCGAGCAGGAGCATAGGCGATGGCGTGCCGGACAGCGCAAGCCCCGTCAGCGTCGTCGTCAGCGCGCCGCCCAGGACGGTCAGCGCACCGGTGATGCCGGCCGCGCTTCCGGCCAGCCGCGGGCGCACCGACATCGCCCCGGCGTTGCTGTTCGGCGTCGTCATGCCGTTGCCCAGCCCGACGAAGATGGTGCATCCGAAATACAGGGCCGGCGTCAGATAGCCCATGGCGATGATCGCGAGGCCGACGAGCAGGCCCAAGCAGGCCAGCATCCGCCCCATCAGCATGACCGTTGCCGGCGGATGCCGGCCGACCAGACGGCTTCCCAGCCAGGCGCCGGCCATGAAGCCGGCGGTGATGCTGCCGACGATCGCCCCCAGCTTTGCCGTGCCGATCCCGAAGACGCGGGTGGCGACCAGGGGCGCCCCGGCCAGGAAGATGTAGAAGGCGCCGGTCGAGAAGGCCGTGCACAGCGCGTAACACCAGAACACCGGCTCCCGCAGCAGCGCGGTCAGGCGGGTGCCGTCCTGTCCTGCGTCAGCCGGCGGCCGCATGGTTTCGCCCACATCCGACCAGGCCAGGCACAACAGCCCCGCTCCGGCTGTGGCATAGAGCAGGAAGACCATGCGCCATCCGAAGGCCGCGTCCAGGACGCTGCCCAACATCGGCCCCAGCATCGGGGCCAGCGCCATCGCCATGCCGATGCGGCCCAGCAGCCGCGCGGCCTCAGCCTCCTCGGCGGTGTCGCGGACGATCGCGAGCGACAGGACGGAGCCTGAAACCACGGCCGCCTGCAGCATCCGGAACCCCAGCAGCATCCACACGGTCTGGGCCATCGCGCAGCCAAGCGATGCCAGGGTGAAGATCCCCAGCGCCGCCAGCAGCACCGGACGCCGGCCGATGCGGTCGGCAAGCGGGCCGACGCTGAGCTGGACCACGGCCGAAACGGTGAGGTACCCGCCGAGGGCAAGGCTGACCAGGGCGTAATCGGCCTCCAGATCCCGCGCGATATTGGCCAGCGACGGTACGATCATGTTCAGCGTCACCGTCGAGGTGGCGGTCATCAGGATCAGTGTCGCCAGGGCCGGCGGGGCGCTTGCCTTGCGCATCGGTTTCTAAGCCCCCAGAAAACAAAAAAGCCCCCGAACGGCGGTTCGGGGGCGCATGGCGAACGGAGATGGCTTCCGTTACCGGACCATGCACCTTTCGCCTACGACTGCGTAATTTGATCGAAGCATCCGCTGTCTCCTGCGCAACAAACCTATTATCCGACGGCCTTGTTGCGCAAGAGGTGTTCGGGCGTCCGCATGGCCGCCATCGGTCACGGTCCCGACCTTGGCGACCGGGAACCGGCAGCCGTCACCGACGGCCATGCCCCTGAGGTAAACGATTTGTTCATTGCGGCAACGGCCAGAGGGGGCTTTACTTGGTGCCGGCGCGTCATGCCCGAATGAAACTCCACAACTTCACTCGGAAACTCGGTTTCGCAGGGCGGCGCGGAATGATCCAAGACACGCACTACACCGATCCGCGGCTGGCGGCGCTGTACGACGCGCTGAATCCCCCGGGCGCGGACACCGATTTCTATCTCGGTCTGGCCGATGGCGCGCCGAAGCGGGTGCTCGATCTCGGCTGTGGCACCGGGCAGCTCGCCGCCGCCTTGGCCGGGCAGGGGCATGCGGTCACCGGCGTGGACCCGGCGGCGGCCATGCTGGAGATCGGGCGCCGCCAGCCCGACGGCGGGCGGGTGGACTGGGTCGAGGGCGATGCCCGCTGCGTCGCGCTCGACCAAAGGTTCGACCTCGTCATCATGACCGGCCATGCCTTCCAGGTCTTCCTGGCCGACACGGATGTCCGGGCGGTCCTGGCCAATGCCCGGCGCCATCTGGCGCCCGATGGCCGCTTCGCCTTCGAGACGCGGAACCCGGCGGCCCGGGCCTGGGAGGGCTGGACGCCCGAGGCCACACGCCGCCATGTCACCCTCGCCGGCATCGGCGCGGTCGAGATCCACATCAGGGTGACATCCGTGGCCGGCGACGTTGTCGGCTTCGAGACGCATCACCGCTTCATGGCGGACGGCGCGCTGCGGATCAGCCGCAGCCGGCTGCGCTTCCTGGACCAGGCGGCGCTGGCCGGTCGCCTGGCGGAAGCCGGGTTCGGCCAGGTGCGCTGGGCAGGCGACTGGGACGGGTCGCCCATCACGCCGCACAGCCGCGAGATCATCGCGGTGGCGGGATAGGATGCCATCTTCGCTGGAGTATGGTAGAAAATCGAACGGCATTCTACCATCTGGATCGTCATGCATCTGAACATCAAGAATGACGAGGCCCATCGGCTGGCGTCCGAACTGGCGCGGCTGACAGGCGAGAACCTGACCTCGGCGGTCACGACGGCGTTGCGGGAGACGCTGGAACGGGAACGCCGGCGACGCGGCGGCGTGGCCGACCGGCTGATGGAGATCGGCCGGCGCTACGCGGCGCTGCCGGATCGCGACACTCGAAGCGCGGATGAGATCATCGGCTATGACGAGAACGGACTGCCGAGGTGATCGTCATCGATACTTCGGCGATCGTCGCGATCTTCCGCCAGGAGGATGACGCGGCATGGCATGCGCAGCGGATCGGGGAGGACGATCAGCCGGTGATGTCGGCGGCCAATCTGCTCGAGGTCTCGATCGTGCTGCGGGGATTGAAGCAGCTCTCCGCCGATGAGGCCGAACGCTGGCTGGACAGCTTCATCCAGACGGCCGCGATCCGGATCGAACCCGTGACGCTGGAACAGGTCGACATCGCCCGATCGGCGCATGGCCACTTCGGCAAGGGCACCGGGCATCCCGCCGGGCTCAACTACGGCGATTGCTTTGCCTATGCGCTGGCAAAGCGGCTGGCCGCGCCCCTGCTGTTCAAGGGAGATGATTTCCGGCGGACCGACATCGTCCCGGTTTGACCCGGAAGGACATCGGTCTTTTCGGAGCCGGGGCGTCAGCCCGGCCGCGGCTCAGCCGACGGCGGGTTTCGCCCGGGGAGGGCCGGCGCGCTTCGGGGCGGGGCGGCCGCCGGCGCGCTCTTCCTCGATGCGGATGTGCCGGTCCTGCGTGTCCGGCCGCCGGATCGAGGAGGAGAAGCGGCCGGCGGCGTGGCGGGCGATCTCGACCCGGCACTGCCGTTCGGCGATCTCGATGCGGCCGATCTCGGCCTTGGTGATGTGGCCGCGGCGGCACAGGAAGGGCACCAGCCAGCGCGGATCGGCATTGTTGGCGCGGCCGACATTCATGCGGAACCACACCGAACCGTCGCCGCCACCGCCGGCCTCCGACGGGCCGTCATTCGCCGGGCGGGGTTGCCGGCGCTCGGTCGACCGGGCCGGCGCCTGGGAGCGTTCGGGCTGCGGGGTCAGTTCTTCGGGCGAGGGCAGGAGGCTGCGATGCAGGCGCACCAGGGCGACGGCGACATCCTCGGCGCTGCGGTCCGCCAGCAGCGCGCGGGCGCCGACCAGATCATCCTCGGTCGCCGGCTCGGTCAGCAGGGTCTCGGACGCCAGCCGGGCCTGGTCGCGGTTGCGGATCTCCTCGGCCGAGGGCGGCGGCGTCCAGGTCGCCTCGATCCGCGCGGTGTTCAGCAGCCGTTCGGCCTGGTAGCGGCGGTTGTAGGGCACCAGCACGACGCTGACGCCCTTGCGCCCGGCCCGGCCGGTGCGGCCGCTGCGGTGCTGCAGCACCTGCGCGTCATGCGGCAGCTCGGCATGCACCACGAGGCCGAGATCGGGCAGGTCGAGGCCGCGGGCGGCGACGTCGGTGGCGACGCAGACCCGGGCCCGCCCGTCGCGCAGCGACTGCAGCGCCCGGTTGCGCTCGAGCTGGCTCAGCTCACCGGACAGCGCCACCACGGCGAAGCCACGCTCGAGCAGGTTGCCCTGCAGGCGGCGGACGGCCTCGCGGGTGGCGCAGAACACGATGGCGCCGTTCGCCTCGAAGAAGCGGAGGATGTTGACGATGGCGCGCTCCGCCTCATGCGGTGCGACCGGCATGGCGCGGTATTCGATGTCGCGGTGCGGCTCGTCGCGCGACGACATGGCGATGCGCAGCGCGTCCTTCTGGTAGCGCCGGGCGAGGCCGGTGATCTCCTTCGGCAGCGTGGCCGAGAACAGCAGGGTCCGGCGCTCGGTCGGCGCGGCGTCGAGGATGGCCTCGAGGTCCTCGCGGAAGCCGAGGTCGAGCATCTCGTCGGCCTCGTCCAGCACCACGGCGCGGATGGCGGAAAGGTCGAGCTGGCCACGCTCGATGTGGTCGCGCAGGCGGCCGGGGGTGCCGACGACGATGTGGCAGCCGGCGGACAGCAGGCGCTGCTCACGCCGCGCGTCCATGCCGCCGACGCAGGCCAGCACGCGGGCGCCGGCGGCCTGGTACAGCCATTCCAGCTCACGCTGGACCTGCAGCGCCAGCTCGCGGGTCGGCGCGATCACCAGCGCGAGGGGCGCCCGTCCGGGGCCCATGCGCTCGGCATCACCCAGCAGGGTGGAGCCGAGGGCCAGGCCGTAGGCCACGGTCTTGCCGGAGCCGGTCTGGGCGGAGACCAGCAGGTCGCGCTCGGCGCTGTCGGGCAGCAGCACGGCGGCCTGGACCGGCGTCGGTTCGGCGTAGCCGCGCTCGGACAGGGCGCGGAGAAGACTGGCGGGGGCGGGGGAAAATGGCATGTCGCGCGTGACCCTTAAAGTTCGAGCCGTGCTGACACTGCTCCTGATTGAGGGAAATCCAGACTCTCTTTCCATCGCGGTCGGGCGGCCATCGCTTCGGCGCGGGCCAGCCTGACGCCCGAGATCACTGGATCGTCGCGCGCATCGATACGCGACAAGGCCTTTCGGCACAAGCGCCCGGCGTCGTTCCGGGTGCGACCTTCTCGACATTTTCGACCGATCAACCCACCGGCATGGAGGATGACATGGCGGATTCGATCCGTTGGTTCAACGGCAGCGGCCGGTTCGGCCCGTCCCGGGTGCGGCCATGACCCGGCTCTTCGACGCCGTCATCTACGGCGCCACCATGGCCGGCATCGTCGCGGCCAAACGGCTCGCCAAGGCCGGCCACACCAGCGTGATCCTGGAATGGACCAGCCATGTCGGCGGCATGGTCGCCGGCGGGCCCGGCCTGACCGACAGGACCCTCGCGGCGGTGTGGAAATGGGGGCTGACCCACGACTTCTTCAAGCTGATCGGCGCCCAGTACGGCCTGGCCGGCCCGCAATGGAATTTCGCCGCGTCGGAGGCCGGGATTGCCCTGACCGGGTTCCTGCACGCCGATCCGCACATCACCATCCTGACCGGGCAGCGGCTGCTGCGCGTGGCCAAGGACCCCGCCACGCTGGAGATCACCGAGGTCACGACGGCGGCCGGCAGCTTCGCCGGCAAGGTCTTCCTCGACTGCTCCTACGAGGGCGACCTGGCCGCCATGTCCGGTGTGACCATGATCTCTGGCGGCGAGGGCGACGCCGGGGCCCAGGCCTGCAGTTTCCGGCCGATGCTGTCGAAGGCGATCCATCGGCGGCCTTGGCCGAGACCGCCGGGCTATCGCCGCGAGGATTTCCTGCCCTATCTGCCGGCCCTGCGGCGCCGCCCGATCGCCCCGGCGGAGTACCGCACCCACCTGGTCGGGGCCGACCGGGACCGCTACGCCACCACCGGCGGCGATGTTGTCGGGCAGTCCCGGGACTATCCCTGGCAGGACTATGGCGGCCGCGATCGCATCAAGGCCCGGATCTTCTACTGGGCGGCCGGGCGGCTGTACTTCCAAGCGAACGACCCCGCCGTGCCGCCGGACGACCAGATCTTCGCCCGCTCGCTCGGCCTCTGCGCCGACGAGTTCCAGGACGACTGGTACGGCGTGCCGGGCTGGCCGCCGGCGCTGCATGTCCGTGACGCCCGCCGCATCGTCGGCCGCCATGTCACCAGCGACATCGAGCTGGCCACGAACGCCCAGGCCGAGCCGGATCCGATCGCGCTGGGCGGTTGCCATGGTGACGACGAGGGCGGCATCGGCAGGTTCTTCCAGGTCCCGCTGCGCGCGGTGCTGCCTCGGGCGGGCGAGGTGACCAACCTGATCGTGCCGGTGGCGGCCTCGGTCTCGCGTGCCGGCTCCATGTCGTGCCGGATGGAGCCGACCTGGATGGTGGTGGCGCAAAGCTGCGGCGCCCTGGCCGCGATCGCGATCGCCAGCGGCCGGCCCGCGGGGCTGGTGCCCTATGCCGAGCTGCGCCCGCGGCTCGACGCCGACGGCGCCATCCTCAGTTGGTGACAGGGGGAATGGTGTTCTCCGCGCCCGCAGTGGTCTTGCGGACGACCAGCTCCCCCGGCAGCAGATGGATGCTGGTCTCGGCCGGTTCCGCCTTGCCGGTCACCAGCTGGACCGTCCGCTCGACCATCGCGTCGAGCGGCTGGCGGAAGGTGGTCAGCGAATAGCGCGGCCAGCTGGCCATGGCGATGTCGTCGAAGCCGGCGACCGCGACATCGTCGGGCACGGACAGGCCGGCCTCGTCGCGCAACGCATCGACGCCGCCGATCGCCAGGATGTCGTTGGCGAAGAAGATCGCCTCGGGGCGGCCGGTGCGGGCCACCTCGAGCGCCGAGCGGTAGCCGGCCTCGTAGCTGTACTCGCCGCCGGCGACGGAGGCGGAGAGGGTCATGCCCAGTTCCGCCAGCCGGGCGATAAAGGCGTGCTGGCGCTCCAGATTGGCGCTGGCATGCGGCACGCCGGCGACGAAGGCGACCCGGTGGCGGCCGAGCGCGTGGAAATGGTCTGCGATGGCACGGGCGCCATCGGCGTTGTTGCAGCAGACGCTGCTCAGGCCCGAATCCGGTACCGTGCGGTTGATCATGATCGTGGTGCGGCCCTCGGTCGCCCAGCTCAGCGCCGCGCCGGAGAGGGGGGCGGCCGAGACGATGACGACGGCGTCGACATTGTACTGCCGCAGGGCCGCCAGCTGCTGCTTGATGTCGGCGCCTGGGGTCAGGTTGAACAGCAGGCTCTGCTGCCCGACCTGCTGCAGGCCGCGCGACAGCTTCTCGATCAGCACCGGGTAGAACGGGTTCTGCATCGCCGAGACGACGATGCCGACGATATTGCTGCGTCGCTTCGACAGGGTGCTGGCGATGGCGTTGGGGCTGTAGCCCATGCTGTCCGCCATCGTCAGGATGCGCCGGCGCATCTCGCTCGAGATCGAGGCGCCGGGCGTGTAGGCGCGCGAGACCGCGGACTGGCTGACGCCGATCAGCCGGGCCAGCTGGCGCGCGGTGATCGGTTTGCGCAGGTCATTGGAGCTCACGGTCGCTTCCCCTAGCAGTCGCCCGCTTCAGCCATAGCATGGGTGCCGGCGGAATCCCGCTCGGCCGTCATCACCTCCAGCAGTATGCGGAGGTGTTGCATACGGATGCAAGGCTCGGTATCGTCCCGGTCAAAGAGAGAACCGGGGAGGCGGCGTCGCCATGTCTGCGCTGACCGGGTTGACCATCGTCGACCTGTCCGAAACCGTCGGCGGCCAATACTGCGCCAGGCTGCTGGCCGATTTCGGCGCCGAGGTCGTGCTGGTCGAGCCGCCGGAGGGCTCGGCCCTTCGCCGCATGCCGCCCTTCAGCGAGGCGGGCGACCGCGAATCCCTGCTGTTCTTCCACCTCAACACCGGCAAACGTTCGGTCAGTCTCGATCCGGGCAGCGCCGCGGGGCGCGCGGCGCTGGACAGGCTGCTGCGCGGTGCCGATGTCGCGATCCTGCCGCCGGGATCCGAGCCGCAGGACGTGCTGGGCCTCAATCCGCGCTGCATCGTCGCGGTGATCAGCCCCTTCGGCGCCGATGGGCCGCTCGCCACCTGGAAGGGGCCGGAGATCGTGCTGCAGGCCCTGTCGGGCATGATGCACAACAACGGTGCCCATGGGCGCGAGCCGCTCTATGGCTGCGGCCGCCGCGCCTCCTTCGCCGCCGGCATCGCCGCCTATGTCGGCATTGCCGCGGCCCTGTTCGCGCGCGAACGCACCGGGCTGGGGCAGGCCGTCACGGTGGACGAGGCCGAGACCGCCGCGGCGATGTGCTTCCCCTATGTGCTGCAGCATATCTACAACGGCACGGTGAAGGGCCGGGGCGACCCGAACATCCCGGCCGGCCAGGTGCGCTGCCGCGACGGCTGGGTCTGCATCTGGATCTACAACCACCGTTGGAGCGCGGTCTGCCGGGCGCTCGGCCTCGAGCACATCGAGCGGGACGAGCGCTTCTGCGCCCCGGTTCTGCGCCGCGCCCATTGGGCGGCGCTGTTCGGGATCATCCAGGACAAGGTCGCGGACCTTCGCGCCGAGGATCTGGTCGCCACGCTGCAGCGGGAAGAGGTGATTGCCGCCAAGGCCTATCGCCCGACCGAGCTGCACGACAATGCCCATCTCGCCGCGCGGGGCTATTGGGAGACGGCGGAGGGGCGGCTGATCCTCGGGCCGCCATTCCGGCTGGGCGGCACGCCGCGCCGGGTACGCTCCGGCGCGCCGCGTCTCGGCGCCGATAACGGCAGGATGCCGGTGATGACGACCCCGCGGCCGGGGACAGGCTCCATCGCCGCCGGACCCGGCCCCCTGGCGGGCTTGCGCGTGCTCGAGCTGACCACAGCCTGGGCCGGGCCGATGGCGGGCCGGGTGCTGGGCTTCCTCGGGGCCGAGCCGATCCATGTCGAATCCCCGACCCGGGTCAATTCCTGGCGCCTCAACAAGGAGGTGCCGAATCCGGTCAACTTCCCGGACGGCGTCCCCGGCGACCGGCCCTATGACCGCGCCTTCCACTTCAACTCGCAGAACGTCAACAAGCTGTCCTGCATCCTCGACCTGAAGACGGGGGAGGGGCGCGACATCGTCCGGCGCCTGGCTGCGGTCAGCGACGTGGTGATCTGCAACTTCCGGCCCGGCACGCTGGCCAAGCTGGGGCTCGACCATGACAGCCTGCGCCGGATCAAGCGGGACATCATCGTGGCCGAACTGCCGGCCTTCGGCGCCGAAGGGCCGATGTCGCGCTACGCCGCGCTAGGCCCGACCATGGAGATGTCGACCGGCATGTCCAGCATGATCGGCTATCCCGGCGGCCAGCCCGAAACCACCGGCCCGTCCTATCTCGATCCGATCGGCGGGTTCAACGCCGCCGCCGCGATCCTGACGGCGCTGCTGCACCGGCAGCGCACCGGCGAGGGCCAGTATATCGAGATCCCGCAGGTCGAAGCCGCGATGCAGCTGATCGGGCCGGAACTGCTGGCGGCGATCGAATCCGGCCGGGATCCCGCGCCGAACGGCAACCGGTCGCCCCATGCCGCCCCGCATGACGCCTTCCCGGCGCGCGGCGACGACCAGTGGGTGGTGATCGCGGCCGAGACCGAGGCGGAATGGCAGGCCCTGTGCGGCGTGATGGGGCAGGCCGGCCTTGCCGCCGATCCGCGCTTCGCCACGCTCGCGGCGCGGCAGCGGAACATCGAGGCGCTGACCGCGATCATCGCCGACTGGACCCGCGGCCAGGACAAGCACGCGGTCGCGGCCCGGCTGCAGGCGGCCGGCATTCCCGCCGCGCCGGTGCAGACCCCGCACGACCTGGCACGCAGCGAGTACCTGGCGCATCGCGGCTTCTTCACGATGCTGGATCACCCCGATGCCGGCCGCCATCCGCATCCCGGGCTGCCGATCCATCTCGACGCCACGCCGGGCGGCCAGCGCCGGGCGGCGCCGCGCTTCGGCGCCGACAACCGCCGCGTGCTGCGCGACATCCTCGGTTTGACGCCGGAGGAGATCGCGGCGGTCGAGGCCAGCGGCGCGATGTCGACCGAACCCCGGCCGGGAGCCTGACCATGGCCAGCTTCCAGGGCTTTCCTCGCACGTTGCGCATCCCGATCCATCTCGACGACGACCCCGGCTATCGCGGATCGGTGCATGACGACGCGGTGGCGCGCCGCATGGGGTTCCGCGCGGCACTGATCCCCGGGGCCTTCGTCTACGGCCATGTCAGCCGCGTCGCGGTCGACGCCTGGGGTGTCGACTGGGTCCGGCGTGGCCGCATGGGCGCGCGGTTCCGCCGGCCGGTGCATGACGGCGACACGCTGGCCGCCGAGGTCTCGGGCCTGGTGGACGCCGGCTCCGGGCAGCGCGCAGACGTGACCCTGCGCAACCAGGAGGGCGAGGAGGTGGCGACCGGCTGGGTGGCGATGCCGCGGCAGGATCCCGTGCCGCCGCGGATCGAGGACTGTCCGGTCCTGCCATTGCCGGAGCCGCCGCATGCTGTGCAGCCGGGCGGCATAATGGTCGGGACGCGCCTCGGCTCGCGCAACGCGGTGCTGACCGAGGAGGAGTTCCGCCGGTCGCTCGCCGCCTTCGACGAGCACCATCCGCTCTATCGCGACGGCGGGCTGGTCCATTCCGGCTGCCTGATCCGGCGGACGATGTTCGACGCCAACCGCAGCTTCCGCTTCCCGGCGCCTGTGGTGTTCGTGTCCGGCGAGGCCCAGCATTTCGCGCCGGTGTCCCCCGGCCAGCGCCTCGCCACCTCCGGCACCGTGACCGCGGTCTACGAGCGCAACGGCCGGCACTACTTCGAGACCGAGGAGATCCTGGTGGTCGACGGCGCCCGGGTGGCAGCACGATTCCGCCGGACCTCGATCTATGCGTAGCGGGCCGGTGCAGCCGTATTGCATACGGATGCAAAAAGAGTAAGGTAGGGCAAATGCTCGGCAGGATGCAGCGGCCCCGAATGCCGCCACCAGCCGGTTCCAGGGAGGCTCGCGTGACGATCGAACCCTTCGCGACACGCCATGTCCGTCCGCCATCGCCCGACCGGCGATGCCGAGGGGACGACATCCGCATTCCCTAGGCCTGCCCATCCTCACAGCCGTGCCCGCCCATGCGGGCCGGAGAACCAACACGACGCGGGAGCGAAACCGTGGCCCCAAGCGCCAGCATCAGATCGGTCGAAGCCTTCCAGGTCAGCTGGCAGCCCGGTGACCCGCCCGGCCGGCGCAGCGCCCTGGTGCGGATCACCACGGAGGATGGCGTCGTCGGCTGGGGCGAGGCCTCGCCGATGCAGGGTGGGCTGCACTCGATCGGCATCATCGAGCGCGACCTGGCGCCGGGGCTGGTCGGCGCCGATGCCTTCGACACCGCGGTGCTGTACGACCGGCAGCTCCACCGCAACATCAAGCTGGGGCCGGAAGGGGCGCTGACCGGCGCGCTGGCGGCGGTCGACATCGCGCTGTGGGACATCAAGGGCAAGACGCTGGGCCTGCCGGTGCACAAGCTGCTGGGCGGCGCCTGGCGCAGCGAGGTGCCGTTCTACGCCTCGATCGGCGGCAACGCCGCGCGCACGGTGGACGAGACGGTGCGGGTGGTCGAGGCGCGCTGGCGGCGCGAGACGCCGGCGGCGATCAAGATCCGCCGCGACGGCGACCGCTCGCTGCTCGACCTCGATATCCCCGGCGACATCGCCAAGGCCAGGGCCGTGCGCCAGCTGGTCGGCGACGGCTTCCCCTTGGCCTTCGATGCCAACAACGGCTACTCGGTCGGCGGCGCCATGCGAGTCGGCCGCGCGCTCGAGGAGCTCGGCTATATTTGGTTCGAGGAGCCGGTGCAGCACTACGACGTGCGCGGCATGGGCGAGGTGGCGCAGCGGCTCGACATCACCGTCTCGGCGGCGGAGCAGACCTACACGCTGCAGGCGTTGGTCGACATGATCCATGCCGGGGTGCGCATGGTGCAGCCCGACATCGTCAAGATGGGCGGCATCACCGGGCTGATGCAATGCGCCGCGATCTGCCACGCCCATGGGGTCGAGCTGGTGCCCCACCAAACCCAGCCGACCATCGGCCATGTCGCCAACCTGCATGTGCTGGCGGCGCTGATGCAACTGACCAAGCCGGCGGAATACGCCGACGCGGCCGGCCGGATGGATGTCGGCTTCAAGAATCCGCCCCGGCCGGCGGACGGCCGCTTCGCGGTGCCGCAGGGGCCGGGGCTCGGGCTCGAGGTCGACGAGGCGGAAATCAACAAGCGGCGCTGAAAGCGGTACGCGCGGGCGCCGACAAGCGACAGGGGAGACGGCCATGGGATTCAGCAGGCGAAACGTGCTTCAGCTCGGCGTCGCGACCGCGGCGCTGGCAACCTTCGGCGGCGCCCGGGCACAAGACGCATCTCAGAATGCGGATGTGATCCGCATGGGCATCGCCGCGAAGGGGCCGCGCTACAGCGACCCGAACCTGACGACCCAGGGTTCGGACAACTGGGCGACCGAGCAGATCTACGAACAGCTGGTCCGCCCCGAGGACGGCACCTTCGCGATCAAGCCGGAGGAGTACCTGCCGACGCTCGCGACCAGCTGGACGTCATCGCCGGACACCAGAACCTGGACCTTCCAGCTGCGCCAGGGCGTGCAGTTCCACAAGGGCTTCGGCGAGATGACCTCGGAGGACGTGGTCTACTCGTTCAAGCGGGCGATGACCTCGGGCACCAACACGACGGTGCTGGGCAACATCGCCGACGTCGTCGCCAACGGGCCCAACCAGGTGACCATCACCCTGAAGAGCCCGGACGCGCTGTTCCTCGGCACCTCGGTGTTCAACAACAATACCTCGATCGTCAGCAAAAAGGCGGCCGAGCAGATGGGCGAGGCCTTCGGCACCGACGCGGTCGGCACCGGCCCCTACGAGCTGACCAAGTTCGACAGCCAGGTCGGCACGGTGATGAAGCGCCATGACGGCTACTGGGGGCCGAAGGCCAAGATCAGCACCGTCGAATGCGTCTACATCGCCGACACCTCGGCGCGGACGCTGGCCCTGCTGTCCGGCAACATCGACATCATGGAGGCGGTGCGCGCCCCCGGCTGGGTCGCGTCGATGCAGCAGCGCGACCCGTCGCTGAAGATCGACATGACGGTGCCGGGGTCGTTCAACACCCTGCACATCAACCTGACCCGCAAGCCCTTCGACGACCTGAAGGTGCGGCAGGCGCTGATGCACGCGATCGACCGTCCGGCGGTGGCCCAGGCGCTGGCGCCGATGGGCGGCACCATGGCCGGGCTGCAGCCCGACTTCTTCCCGGCCGGCTTCAAGACCGAGGACCTGCCGGAGGAGCTGCGCTACCCCTACGACCCGGACAAGGCGAAGGCGCTGCTGGCTGAGGCCGGACATCCCGACGGGATCAGCTTCCCGTCCCTGTGCAGCCAGCGCGAGGACTATTCCTCGACCATGCTGATCGTGCAGGAGCAGATCCGCCTGGCCGGCTTCAACATGGACCTGCGGATCGGGGACCACACCGCCTATCACGCCGACAACCGCTCGGACAAGAACACCCTGGCGATGCACTCGGCGAGCTATCCGCCGATCCCGACGCAGCTGTATTTCCAGCAGCTGTCGGCGCAATCCGAGGTCAAGTCGGACGGAAAGGGCGGCGGCAACTACAGCCATTACGGCGTGGTGATGCCGGGCATCGACGACCTGCTGGCCCAGGCCCTGCAGGCGACCGATTTCGCGACCTATGACGGCCTCTGCCGCAAGATCGAGCTGCAGGTGCTGCGCGACCTGCCGCTGATCGGCCTGTCCACCCTGTCCTTCACCACCGCGCGGCGCGGCAATGTCGATCTCGGCTACCCGGTGAAGAGCGGCTATGCGCGCTGGCGCTTCCACCGGGCGACCAAGACCGTCGTCTGACCCCGCAGGGGAGGGCCCGCCATGGTGCGGTATCTGATGTGGCGATTGCTGGATGCGGTTCCGACCATCCTGCTGGTGCTGACGCTGGTGTTCGTCTGCATGCGCATCCTGCCCGGCGACCCGGCGCTGGCCGCGCTAGGGGACAACGCACTGCCGGACCAGCTCGCCGCCTTTCGCGAGAAAATGGGGCTGAACGTCCCGCTCTGGCAGCAATACCTGAACTTCCTCGGCGGCGTCCTGACCCTGGATTTCGGGCGGTCGCTGATGAACAACACCTCGGTCCTGCAGCTGCTGGCCTACAACCTGCCCTACACGATCGAGCTGACGGTCGCCGCGATGGTGATGGGCGTCGTCGCCGGCATCCCGCTGGGCGTGCTGGCGGCGACCCACCGCAATCGCCCGGCAGATGCCGGGGTCCGGGTGTTCTCGCTGATCGGCTACGCCATCCCGGACTTCTATCTCGGCGCACTGCTGCTGATCGCCTTCTCGCTCAATCTCGGCTGGTTCCCGATCAACGGCGGCGGCGACGGCTTCGTCGACCGCCTGCACCACATCGTGCTGCCGGCGCTGACCCTGGCCTTCGTCAAGGCCGCCTTCCTCGGCCGGCTGACCCGCACCTCGCTGCTCGAGGTGTTCGGCAAGGACTATGTGCGGACGGCGCGGGCCAAGGGCGCCAGCGAGCGCCGGGTCATTTACCGGCACGGGCTGCGCAATGCGCTGCTGCCGCTCTCCACCGGCCTGGGCCTCAGCCTGCTGGCGACGCTCTCCGGCTCGGTGGCGATCGAGCTGGTGTTCAACCGCCCGGGCATCGGCAGGCTGCTGATCGGCGCGATCACCGAGCGCGACTACGCCGTCATCCAGGGCGGCGTGATCGTCTTCGCCCTGTTCGTGGTGCTGGTGAACCTGCTGATGGACTTCGTCTACATCATCGTCGATCCGCGGATCCGGGTGACCTGATGGCCGCGATCCTCGATGCAGTCGAAATCATCGCCCCGGCGCCGAACCGGTTCGCGATCCTGCTGCGCATCATGCTGGGCCGCCCGGCCACCATCTTCGCCGCCCTGACCATCGCGGTCTTCGTCGCGGTGGCCGTGCTGGCGCCCTGGATCGCACCGTACAACCCGTTGGCGCAGAGCATCCTCAAGATCAACCAGACCCCGTCCTGGGCGCATTGGCTGGGCACCGACCAGTTCGGCCGCGACGTGCTGTCCCGGATGATCTACGGCTCGCGCAACTCGCTGATCTTCGGCCTGCTTTCGCCGGCCCTGGCGGCGATGGTCGGCACCACGCTGGGGGTCGTCGCCGGCTATTTCGGCGGCGTGGTCGACCGCATCATCTCCCGTCTCGTCGACCTGCTGCTGGCGTTCCCGGAACTGCTGCTGGCGATCATCATCGCGGCGGCGCTGGGCGGCGGCTTCTGGAACGTCGTCGCCGTGCTGACGGTCGCCTTCGTGCCCGGCTTCGCCCGCGTCGCCCGGGCCCAGACCCTGTCGGTGAAGCAAGAACCCTATATCGAGGCCGCGATCGCGGTCGGGGTCAGCACGCCGGTCATCATCTTCCGCCACATCGTGCCGAACATCTCCGCGCCGATCGTCGTGCTGGTGACGCTGTGGGTCGCCTCGGCCATCCGGCTCGAAGCCTCGCTCAGCTTCCTCGGGCTCGGCACCCAGCCGCCGAACCCGAGCTGGGGCAACATCATCCGCGACGGGCTCAACAACCTGTTCGGGTCGCCCTGGCCGATCATCGGAGCCGGCTTCGCCATCACCTGCGTCGTCCTCGCCTTCAACCTGTTCGGTGACGCGGTGCGCGACGCCCTGGACCCGGAGACCGCCTCGTGACCGCGCCCCTGCTGAAGGTCGAGGATCTGGTCGTCGAATTCGGTCCGAAGGCGGCGCCCTTGAGGGTGGTCGACGGCGTCGGCTTCGAGATCCAGGCCGGCGGGTCGCTCGGCATCGTCGGCGAATCCGGCTCCGGCAAGTCGATGACCTCGCTGTCGATCCTGCGGCTGATTCCGGAGCCGCCGGGCCGGATCGCGCAGGGCCGCATCCTGTTCGAGGGCACCGACCTCCTGGCCCTGCCGCGGGCGCGGATGCCGGAGATCCGCGGCCGCGACATCGCCATGATCTTCCAGGAGCCGATGAGTTCGCTGAACCCGGTCATGACCATCGGCGACCAGATCGGCGAGGCCATCCTGCTGCATGAGCCTGTCAGCCAGGAGGAGCGCCGCCGCAAGGTTGTGGAGATGCTGCGGCTGGTCGGCATGCCCGACCCCGAGCGCCGGCTCGGCGCCTATCCGCACCAGTTCTCCGGCGGCATGCGCCAGCGGGTGATGATCGCCATGGCCATCGCCTGTCACCCGAAGCTGCTGATCGCGGATGAGCCGACCACCGCGCTTGACGTGACCATCCAGGCCCAGGTGCTGGACCTGATGAAGAAGATCAGGGCGACGCTGAACACGGCGGTGCTGCTGATCTCGCACGATCTCGGCGTCATCGCCGACATCTGCGAGCGGGTGATCGTGATGTATGCCGGCCGGGTGGTGGAGGATGCCGACGTCCGGTCCATCTTCCGGCGGCCGTCGCACCCCTACACCCAGGCGTTGCTGCAGTCGATCCCGCGGCTCAACGACGACCGCCGGCGGCTGTACCAGATCGCCGGGTCGGTGCCCCAGGCCGGCGGCGTCGGCGCCGGCTGCCCGTTCCAGCCGCGCTGCCCGCTGCGGATCGACCGCTGCGCCATCGAACGGCCGCCGATGTTCGATTTCGGCCCGCAGCACCGCGCCGCCTGCTGGGTCACGGCCCAGGCGCTCCCGGCCGAGCCGGCGCCCAGCGCGAGGGCCATGCGATGAACGGCGGGGCGACCCTGGTCCGGGCCGAGGGGCTGACCAAGACCTTCCAGGACGGCGGCGGCCTGTCCTTCGGGCGGCCGCGACCGGCGGTGCGCGCGGTCGACGACGTCTCGCTGGAGATCCGCCGCGGCGAGACGCTGGCGCTGGTCGGCGAATCCGGTTGCGGCAAGTCCACGCTCGGCCGGCTGCTGCTGCGGCTGATCGAGCCCAGCGCCGGCCATGTCTTCGTCGACGGCACCGACCTGACCGGCCTGTCGCACGGGCAGATGCGGGCGATGCGCCGGCAGGTCCAGATGATCTTCCAGGACCCGTACGGTTCGCTGAGTCCGCGGCGCAGCATCGCCGAGATCATCGCCGAGCCGCTCGAGGTGTTCGGCCTGGTGAAGTCGCGACGGGAGCGGCGCGACAAGGTGGCGGACCTGCTGCGCCAGGTCGGGCTGCCGCCCTCCACCATGGACCGCTATCCGCGCCAGTTCTCCGGCGGCCAGCGCCAGCGCATCGGCATCGCCCGGGCGATCTCGCTCGACCCCGCCTTCATCGTGGCGGACGAGCCGGTCTCGGCCCTCGACGTCTCGATCCAGGCCCAGATCGTCAACCTGCTGCAGGATCTGCAGGAGCAGAAGAACCTGTCCTATCTGTTCATTGCCCACGACCTGGCGGTGGTGCGCCACATCGCCGACCGGGTCGCGGTGATGTATCTCGGGCGGATCGTCGAGACCGGGCCGAAGCTGGCCGTCTACGGCGCGCCGCACCATCCCTACACCCAGGCGCTGCTGTCGGCCGCGCCGGAGCCGGATCCCGACCGGCCGCAAAAGCGCATCATCCTGCAGGGCGACGTGCCGAGCCCGTCCGCCGTCCCGTCCGGCTGCAGCTTCCGCACCCGCTGCCCGCTGGCGCAGGAGGTCTGCGCCCGCGAGCGGCCGCCGCTGGCGCCGATCGGCAACGGGCATCTCGCGGCCTGCCATTTCGCCAGGGCCAACCCGATCCCGATCTGAGGCGCCGACGGCGAGCCGCGGTGATCGGCGGCACCAGCCTGGCCGGCGGCGTCGGCCGCATCACCGGCATCGTGATCGGCACGGTGATCCTTGGGGTGATGACCAGCGGCTTCACCTTCCTCGGCATCGACGCCTACTACCAGGACATCGTGAAGGGCGGCATCATCGTCGCCGCGGTCGCTGCGGACCAGTACCGCCAGCGCCGCCGGCGGAAAGCGTGATCGATCGAGAGGGGCAGGGGATGCAGCGGCTTCTGGTGCTTCAATCGCTCTGGGCGATGGAGCGGCGCCACACCGACGGCTTCGAGCGCACGCTCGAAACCAATGTCGAGATGATCGCGGGGGCCGGTTTCGACGGCATCAGCGCGCCGTGGACCGACCGCGAGGCGGTCCGCCGGACGGTCGATTGCCTGCGCGGCACCGGCCTGGTCGTGGAGGGCGTGTGCTTCCCGAAGACCGTCGACGAGCTGAAGCCGGTGCTCGAGATCGCGGCGGAGTTCGGGGTTCACCACCTCAACCTGCAGCCGGACGTACGGCCGCGCCGGATCGAGGACTGCGTTCCCCTGATCGAAGGTTGGCGCCGCCTGGCCGAGCAGGTGGATTTCCCGGTCCTGATCGAGACCCACCGCGACCGGATGACGACGGACCTGTACTTCACCCTGGACCTGCTCGACCGGTTCCCGGACCTGCCGCTGCTCGCCGACCTGTCGCATTTCCTGGTGGGGCGCGAGTTCGCCTGGCCGGTGTCGGACGAAGATCACGCGCTGATCCACCGGATCCTCGATAACTCCTGGGCCTTCCACGGGCGCGTCGCCTCGCGCGAGCAGGTCCAGATCGAGATCTCGTTCCCGCATCACCGGATGTGGGTCGACCTGTTCCTCGACTGGTGGGGACACGGCTTCCGCAGCTGGCGCCGGCGTGCCGCCGCGGACGCGTCGCTGTCCTTTACCTGCGAGCTGGGCCCGAAGCCCTATGCGATCACCGGACCGGACGGCAACGACACCGCCGACCGCTGGGCCGAATCCCTGATCCTCGCGGGGTTGGTGCGTGACCTCTGGGCCGGGCCGGCCCCGGAGTAGGGGACATCCGGACGTCAAGACGCGGCCTGAACGGCGGCGGCGGCGGTCGAAGCGATCGGTGAGGGGCGTCCGGCGAAGATATGGTATCAGACGCTCCGAGCGCCGAACCCCGTGCCAATCGTTCGTTGACCCGAATAGGTGTGCGATGGTGTTGAACTGCGCCGACTTCTACGACGCTGAACTGCGGCGGCACAACGAGGTCTTCCGGGCGGCCCTCCAGGTCGGACCGCGCGATCGCGTGCTCGATATCGGATGCGGTGCGGGACTGACCGCGCGCGAGGTTGCACGCATCGCGGTGCAAGGCAGCGTGCTGGGCGTGGATGTGTCGGCGGAGATGCTCGAGGTCGCTCGCCGGCGCAGCGCGCAAGAGGGGTTGCGGAATGTCGTTTTCGAGGAGGGCGACGCACAGCTGCAGGCGTTTCCCCCCGCCAGCTTCGACCTGTGCATCAGTCGATTTGGGACGATGTTCTTTGCCGATCCGGCCGCGGCTTTCGCCAATATCGGCCGGGCGATGCGGCCGGGGGCGCGCCTGGCGTGGATGGTGTGGCAGAGCCGGGGCCGCAACGAATGGGCGACCGTGATCCGGCAGACGTTGGCCCCGGAGACTGTCGCAGCAGCGGATGCCGCCCCGGCGTTTTCGCTGGGTGACCCGGCCATCGCCACGGACCTCTTGAACGCATCCGGCTTTGTCTCGGTCGACTTTGCCGAGGTCCACGAACCGGTCTTCTATGGTCCGGACGTCGATGCGGCCTACGAGTCCGTGATCGGTCTGCAATTCGCCAGGGATGCGCTGGCCGGAACGGATGCAGAGGCCGATGCGGCGCGGCAGCGGCTGCGCGGTCTGCTCGAAACGCACCTGACCGCGGACGGTGTGCTGTTCGATTCGCGTGCGTGGATCATCACCGCACATCGGGCAAAGTAGCCGACAGGCCCTCTACGCCGCCTGCGGTCCCGTCGGCTTTGGGGGGCCTCGGGCGAGGGCTCATCTGGGCAGAGGGCGGACCGCCCCTATGCGGCGCGGCGCATAGGGGCTTGGTCCTTTCGGGTCGTCACGCCGGCAGCTGGAACGCCCAGTTGGCGATCAGCACGATCGCCAGCCCGCCGGCAAGGGCCAGGTAGGGCAGCATGCCGGCCTTCCTGACCCCGAGGTCCTGGCCGACCAGGCCGAGATCGTCCATTGCGCCGGCGGGGAATTTGCCGCCATCGCGCACATAGTGGCGATAGGCGAACACCGGCAGGATCAGGGCGGCGAAGGCGAAGCCGATCCACAGCGCGTTCTCATAGCCCCAGACCTTCGCGCCGGCGCCGAGGAACAGCGCGTTGACGAAGGCCAGAACCGTGTTCAGCCCGATCAGCCAGGTCGGGGCCTTCCAGGGCCGCGCGATGTGTCCGGAATCGATCCGGTGGATCCAGCCGGAGTTGAGGTTGAGGAAGTTGAAGATGATGTAGCCGACGTTGGACACGGCCAGGACGAAGAAATAGCCGCCGGTGTCGGACGCGATCGCCAGCAGGACAAGGTTGAAGGTGAAGTCCGTCCACATCGCGCGGGTCGGGGCACCCTTCTCGTTCACATGCTCGAGATACTTCGGCAGCCAGCCGTCCTTGGACCCCTGGTACAGCGTGCGCGACGACCCGGCCATGGCGGTCATGATCGCCAGGAACAGGGCCAGGATCATCAGCGCGACCAGAATCTGCGTGATGACGGGGCCGGCGCTGATCAGCCCGCCCAGGACCTCGGCGACGCCGGTGCCGTCGACCACCCCGGTCGCCAGCATGCCTTCATGGCCGAGCACGCCCTGGAAGGTGAAGGGGATCAGGAAGAAGAACAGGCAGCAGGCCAGGCCGGAGTAGAAGATCGCCTTGAAGGTGTCCGTCTTCGGGTTGCGGAGCTCACGGGTGTAGCAGACCGCCGTCTCGAAGCCGTAGGTCGACCACGCGGCGATGTAGAGGCCGCCGAGGAACAGCGTCCAGCCGCCATTGCTCCAGCTGCCCTCCACGGCGGAATAGGCCGCGCTCGGCGGCACCAGCCCGGTCACGTTCGCCCACTGGATCTGGCCGCTGAAGATCGGGTACAGGCCGATCAGCAGCAGCGGCACCAGCACGATGATCGCCAGCCATTTCTGCACGCTGGCGGTCTGGGCGATGCCGCGATGCTGGATCGCGAAGATGACCAGCATCAGGATCGCGCCGATGAAGAAGGTGGCGTTGATGTTGGCGGTGGCGAGGAACGGGATGCCGAAGCTGGTCAGCGACCAGGTGCGGATCGCGGGCGTCAGGGCCGCGACGCCGTCGGCGCTGAGCAGGGCCGAGATCGCATCGCTGGGCGTCGAGCCGGCATGCGCCGCCAGCCACTCCGCCACGCGCGGGCTGTCCGCGGTGATCGAGCCGGCATGGGCGGCGATCCAGGCCACCACCTGCTGCGCGTCGGCCGCCGGGATCGGGAAGAAGGCGTTGAGGATGTAGCCGGCGGCGATGGCGCAGCCCAGCGACAGCACCGGCGACCAGGCGAACCAGTTGCACCACACCGACAGCGGCGCGATGAACTTGGAATAGCGCAGCCAGGCGGTCGCGCCATAGACCGAGGCGCCGCCGGACTTGTTGCCGAACATGCCGGCGATTTCCGCATAGGTGAAGGACTGCAGGAAGCCCATCACCATCGAGATGATCCACACCACGAAGGCCAGCTTGCCTGTCGTGCCGGCGATGCCGCCGATGGAGAAGAGCACGAGCGGCGGCACGCCCGCGGCCACCCAGAATGCGCCTTTCCAGTCGAGGGCGCGGATCAGCCTGCCTTCGCCGCCGGCCGGGACCGCACCGTCCACATTCACCACGTCTGCCATTGGTGATGCTCCCCTGTCGTTGTTCAGGACGTTTCTTTTCACGCCTTGCTGAACGTGCCTCCCCCCGGCGCGTCCCACCGCGCCGCCGTCTCGGCGATCCGCATTCCCCCGCAGATCCGCCCCATTCGAAGCCTTTATACATAGTGAAGATATTTTCCCCTTGGTCAATATGGCTTTACTTTCGGACCGCATTTTGTAACCTGCGCTGCGTGCTCGACTGCGCCATTCCCGTGAGGGTCCATGCGAGATCTCCATCCGCTGACGGCCGGCGTGCGCCCTGCCTCCCCCAGTCTGATCCGCACTCCCGGCATCCCGGTGCTGCCGCCGGGGACCGAGCGGTATCGTGTGCGCGGCGGCGGCTCGCTGGTCATCCGGGTCGAGGCCGGCGACCAGGTGATGGTGACCGATCTGGAGGGCGGCCAGGCCTGCGAGCTGTCGTTCCTCGATGAGACCGGGCGGTTCCTCGCCGCCGGCCTCGGCCTGCCCTTCACCACCGCGGCCGACGGGCTGAAGGCCTGCCTCGCAGGCAACGATGACGGCGCCCGGCGCACCCGTGCCGCCCTGGCGCGGCGCGGTGTCGACCTGGCCTCCGCCGGCGCCGCCCGCCTGTTCGGCGAGGGCTCCCGGCCGGGCGAGCGGGCGGAATTCACCATCCAGGGCCAGGGGCTGCTGATCGCCGTGGCGCCCGGGGCGGTGATGCTGCCGGACGCCCAGGACACGGCGACGCCGATCGAGCTGCGGGTCCGGCGCAGCCGGCTGGTCCGCGACTACGCCGCGGCCCTGCCCGAACCGCTGGCCGACCCGATCGAGGACATCCGCATCCGTGCCGCCACGGCCTCGGCCTATGTCGTCCGGGCCGGCGAGTTCATCCAGGTGATCGACGTCTACGGCCGGCAATGCACCGACTTCCAGGCCTTCTCGGCCCGCAAGGTCGACAAGGGCCTGGACCTGGCGCTGGATTCAACCGTGACCCGCACGCTGCTCGGCCGCAGCTATCCGGTGCCGGGCCTGCCCTCCAAGGCCTTCGACCGGGATTTCGAGCCGCTGGTCGAGATCGTGCAGGATACGGTCGGCCGTCACGACGCCTTCGCGACCGCCTGCAATTCCCGCTACTACGACGACATGGGCTATCCCGGGCATGTCAACTGCACCGAGAACTTCAACGCCGCCCTGGCGCCCTATGGCATCGCCGCCCGCAAGGGCTGGGAAGCATTGAACTATTTCTACAACACCAATATCGACCACACCAACCAGCTGTATCTCGACGAACCCTGGTCGCGCCCCGGCGACTATGTGCTGATGCGGGCGCTGACGGACCTGGTCTGCGTCTCGTCCTCCTGCCCCGACGACATCGACGCGGCGAATGGCTGGGACCCGACCGACATCCACATCCGGACGTTTTCCGGCAAAGAGACCTTCTCACGAGCGGTGGCCATTCGCATGACGCCCGATGCCGACCCCGAACTGACCCGCGAAACCGCCTTCCATCCCCGCCTGTCCGCGCTGACGCGGGACTATGCGGAATACCGCGGCTGTTGGCTGCCCAACCGCTTCTCTTCCGCCGGGCCAGTCGAGGAATACTGGGCCTGCCGCGAGAAGGCCGTGGTGATCGACCTGTCGCCGCTGCGCAAGTTCGAGGTCACCGGCCCCGACGCCGAGGCCCTGCTGCAATATTGCCTGACCCGCGACGTCCGCAAGCTGTCGACCGGCCAGGTCGTCTATTCCGCCATGTGCTACGACCATGGCGGCATGATCGACGACGGCACGCTGTTCCGGCTCGGCGACCGCAACTTCCGCTGGATCGGCGGCGACGATGCCAGCGGCCTGTGGCTGCGCGAGCAGGCGGAGAAGATGGGCTTCAAGGCCTGGGTCCGGTCCTCGACCGACCAGATGCACAACATCGCGGTGCAGGGCCCGGCCAGCCGGGACATCCTCAAGGACATCATCTGGACCGCGCCGCGCCAGCCGACGATCGGCGAACTGGAGTGGTTCCGCTTTACCGTCGGCCGCATCGGCGGCTTCGAAGGCGCACCCGTCGTGGTGTCGCGCACCGGCTACACCGGCGAGCTGGGCTACGAAATCTTCTGCCATCCCAAGGACGCCTTGGCCGTGTTCGACGCCGTGTGGCAGGCCGGGCAGCCGCACGGCCTGAAGCCGATGGGGCTGGAGGCGCTGGACATGGTGCGGATCGAGGCCGGGCTGGTCTTCGCCAACCATGAATTCACCGACCAGACCGACCCGTTCGAGGCCGGCATCGGCTTCACCGTGCCGCTGAAGTCGAAGACCGACGATTTCATCGGCCGTACCGCGCTGATCGAGCGCAAGGAGCATCCGCGCCACCGCCTGGTCGGGCTGGACGTGCAGTCCAACGACGCGGTCGGCCATGGCGACTGCATCCATATCGGCCGGGCCCAGATCGGCGTGGTGACCAGCGCCACCCGCTCGCCGATCCTCGGCAAGACCATTGCCCTGGCGCGGATCGACGTGACCCATGCCGCCGTCGGCACCGCGGTCGAGATCGGCAAGCTGGACGGCCACCAGAAGCGGCTGCCCGCCGTCATCGTGCCGCTGTCGCATTACGACCCGCAGAAGACCCGGCCGCGGGCCTGAACGCGGCTGTCTCCCATGGCTCACGAGGATCGCCGCGGCGCCCGAAGTTTTCTCCAGAGTTGAGGAAATTTCACTATGGCGATAGCCTGGGCCCGGGCATCATTCGCCAGGATTCATCGATGACATCCAAGACCAAAGACCCGGCGCAACAGAAGCCGCCGCGTGGCCGGGCCGTCGCCTTTTCCCAGGATCCGCACGCGGTGCGCGAACCGAAGGACAACAACCTCGAGATGGCGATCGGCCACGAGGTGCGGGCCTATCGCAAGAAGCTTGGCATCACGGTGACGGACCTGGCCGCCGCCACCGGCATCTCGCTCGGCATGCTGTCGAAGATCGAGAACGGCAACATCTCGCCGTCGCTGACCACCCTGCAGTCGCTGTCGCGGGCGCTGGGCGTGCCGCTGACCGCGTTCTTCCGCGGCTATGAGGAGCCGCACAACGCGGTGTTCGTCAAATCGGGGCAGGGGGTCGAGCTCGAACGCCGCGGCACGCGCGCCGGCCACCAGTACAACCTGCTCGGCTATATCGGCGGCGGCACCACCGGCGTCGTGGTCGAGCCGTACCTGATCACGCTGACCGCGGATTCGGACGTGTTCCCAACCTTCCAGCACGAGGGGATGGAGTTCCTCTACATGCTGGAAGGCGAGGTGGTCTACCGCCACGGCGACCAGCTGTTTCCGATGCAGCCGGGCGACAGCCTGTTCTTCGACGCCGATGCGCCGCACGGGCCGGAAGTGCTGGTGAAGCTGCCCAGCCGGTACCTGTCGATCATCAGCTACCCCCAGCGCTCGGCCAAGGGTTGACTTGCCTTGAAGGAAAAAATTATTCTTCGTAATTGAGGGAAGCGAAACGGCCTGCTATCCCTCTTCCGAAGGCAAGCGGAGGGTTGCGGTCATGTGCGGGATTGTGGGTCTCTTCCTCAAGGACAGGAGCCTCGAGCCGCAGCTCGGCAGCCTGCTCTCGTCCATGCTGGTGACGATGACGGATCGCGGGCCGGACAGCGCCGGCATCGCGATCTATGGCGACACCGACCATCGCCACGCCAAGCTGACCATCCAGTCCGCCTATCCGAAAGCCGACTTCGCCGGCCTGGCGGGCGAGCTGCAAGGCGCGCTCGACGCGCCCGTGTCGATCGAGGTCAAGAGCACCCACGCCGTCCTCCTGCTGCCGAGGGACAAGCTGGACGAAGGCCGGGCGGCCATCACGCGGCTGCGGCCGGATGTCCGGGTGATGAGCAGCGGCGACGCGATCGAGATCTACAAGGAGGTCGGCTTGCCCAAGGACGTCCTGTCCCGCTTCGCCGTCGCCGGGATGTCCGGCACCCACGGCATCGGCCACACCCGGATGGCCACGGAATCCGCGGTCACCACGCTGGGCGCCCATCCGTTCTCGACCGGGTCCGACCAGTGCCTGGTGCACAACGGCTCGCTGTCGAACCACAACAATTTGCGCCGCGAGCTACGGCACCAGGGCATGTCGTTCGAGACAGAGAACGACACCGAGGTCGCCGCCGCCTACCTGACCGCGGAGATGGCGAAGGGCAAGAATCTCGGCCAGGCGCTGGAAGGCGCGGTCGACGACCTCGACGGCTTCTTCACCTTCGTCGTCGGCACCAAATCCGGCTTCGGCGTCGTCCGCGATGCCATCGCCTGCAAGCCCGCGATCCTGGCCGAGACCGACCGCTACGTCGCCTTCGGGTCCGAATACCGCGCGCTGGTCAGCCTGCCCGGCATCGACACCGCCCGGATCTGGGAGCCGGAGCCGGCGACCGTCTATTTCTGGGAACGCTGAACGCCCCTCGCACGGCTTCCTCCCCTCGGCTCGATCTCATCTCAGGGCGACACGATGCCAACATTCGACCTTGCCGTGACCTCCCTTCGCGACCTCAACCAGGCGCTGCACGACATCGCCCCGGGTGACAACGACCGGCAGTTCGAGGTCGTCAATCCGCGTGGCCACCATGCCGTCGCGGTCGGCGTCAGCGCGCCAGTGACGATCGATGTCAGGGGCAGCGTCGGCTACTACTGCGCCAGCATGAATGACGAGGCGACGATCACCATTCACGGCTCGGCCGGGCCGGGCGTCGCCGAGAACATGATGTCCGGCACCGTCGTGGTCAAAGGCGACGCCAGCCAGTATGCCGGGGCGACCGGCTGCGGCGGCCTGCTGGTGATCGAAGGCAACGCCTCCTCGCGCTGCGGCATCTCGATGAAGGGCATCGACATCGTGGTGCATGGCAGCATCGGCCACATGTCCGCCTTCATGGGCCAGGCCGGCAACCTGGTCGTGCTGGGCGATGCGGGCGAAGCCCTGGGCGATTCCCTGTACGAGGCCCGGATCTTCGTGCGCGGCAAGGTCAAGAGCCTCGGCGCCGATTGCGTGGAGAAGGAGATGCGGCCGGAGCACATCGCCGTCCTGGCCGAACTGCTCGACAAGGCCGGCGTTACCAACGCCAGGCCGGAGGAGTTCAGCCGCTACGGCTCATCGCGCAAGCTCTACAACTTCCACGTCGACAATGCCGACGCCTATTGATCGAGGTTTGTCATGAGCTATCACAACCCGCCCACCAAGCCTCGGGTCTCGGCGACCTTCGACGAATACACCATCTCGGAAATCCGGCGGGCCGCAGCCACCGGCATCTATGACATCCGCGGCGCCGGCGCCAAGCGCCAGCTGCCGCATTTCGACGACCTGCTGTTCCTCGGCGCCTCGATCTCGCGCTATCCGCTCGAAGGCTATCGCGAGAAGTGCGGCACCAATGTCGTGCTCGGGGCGCGTCATGCCAAGAAGCCGATCGAGCTCAAGATCCCGATCACCATCGCCGGCATGAGCTTCGGGTCGCTGTCCGGCCCGGCGAAGGAAGCGCTCGGCCGCGGCGCCACGCTGGCCGGCACCTCGACCACCACCGGCGACGGCGGCATGACGGAGGAGGAGCGGGGCCATTCCGAATGCCTCGTCTACCAGTACCTGCCGTCGCGCTATGGCATGAACCCGCGCGACCTGCGCCGCGCCGACGCGATCGAGATCGTCATCGGCCAGGGGGCCAAGCCCGGCGGCGGCGGCATGCTGCTGGGCCAGAAGATCTCCGACCGGGTGGCCGAGATGCGCACCCTGCCGAAGGGCATCGACCAGCGCTCGGCCAGCCGCCATCCCGACTGGACCGGGCCGGACGATCTCGAGATCAAGATCCTCGAGCTGCGCGAGCTCACCAACTGGGAAAAACCGATCTATGTGAAGGTCGGTGGCGCCCGGCCCTATTACGACACCGCCCTGGCGGTGAAGGCCGGCGCCGACGTCATCGTGGTCGACGGCATGCAGGGCGGCACCGCGGCGACGCAGGAGGTCTTCATCGAGAATGTCGGCATGCCGACCCTGGCCTGCATCCGCCCGGCGGTGCAGGCGCTGCAGGATCTCGGCATGCACCGGCAGGTCCAGCTCATCATCTCGGGCGGCATCCGCAACGGCGCCGATGTCGCCAAGGCCCTGGCGCTGGGCGCCGATGCCGTGTCGATCGGCACCGCGGCGCTGATCGCGATCGGCGAGAACGACCCGCGCTGGGCTGCGGAATACGAGGCGCTGGGCACCACCGCGGCCGCCTATGACGACTGGCACGAAGGCCGCGACCCGGCCGGCATCACCACCCAGGATCCGGAGCTGATGAAGCGGGTGGACCCGGTCGCGGCCGGGCGCCGACTGGCGAATTATCTCAAGGTTATGGCGCTGGAAGCACAGACCATCGCCCGCGCCTGCGGCAAGAATCACGTGCACAACCTGGAACCCGAAGACCTCTGTGCCCTCACGGTCCCGGCCGCCGCCATGGCGCGGGTGCCGCTGGCGGGCACGGACTGGATCCCGGGCCAGGGACGCGACTGACGGCAGGCGGCTGGGGCGGAACCGCCCCGGTCGCCTGATAACGACCAAAACGTCGACGGGAAGCCACAGGGGGCTGAGAATGACGCTGGACCTTGCTGCCTTTGCGAAAGACAGGGGCATCAAATATTTCATGATCAGCTACACCGACCTGTTCTCGGGTCAGCGCGCCAAGCTCGTCCCGGCCCAGGCGATCGCCGCGATGCAGGAGGACGGCGCGGGCTTCGCCGGCTTCGCCACCTGGCTCGACATGTCGCCGGCCCATGCCGACCTGTTTGCCGTGCCCGACCCGTCCTCCGTCATCCAGCTGCCGTGGAAGAAGGATGTCGCCTGGGTCGCCAGCGACTGTAGGCTGGATGGGGAACTGCTCGCCCAGTCTCCGCGCAACGTGCTGAAGCGCCTGGTCAAGGAAGCCGCGGCCGAAGACAAGCGGGTGAAGACGGGGGTCGAGGCCGAGTTCTTCCTGGTCACCCCCGACGGCAACCGGATCTCGGACGAACTCGATACGGCGGGCAAGCCCTGCTACGACCAGCAGGCGCTGATGCGCCGCTACGACATCATCGCCGAGATCTGCGATTACATGCTGGAGCTCGGCTGGGGCGCCTACCAGAACGACCATGAGGACGCCAACGGCCAGTTCGAGATGAACTGGGAGTTCGACGATGCGCTGCAGACCGCCGACAAGCATTCCTTCTTCAAGTTCATGGTCAAGTCGATCGCCGAGAAGCACGGGCTGCGCGCGACCTTCATGCCCAAGCCGTTCAAGGGGCTGACCGGCAATGGCTGCCATTGCCACATCTCGGTGTGGGACAACAGCGGCCGGACCAACGTCTTCGCCGACCGGGAGGCCGAATTCGGGCTGTCGGCCGAGGGCCGCGAGTTCCTCGGCGGCATCATGAAGCACGCCTCAGCGCTGGCGGCGATCACCAACCCGACGGTCAATTCCTACAAGCGGATCAACGCGCCGCGCACGATTTCGGGCGCCACCTGGTCGCCGAACTCGGTGACCTGGACCGGCAACAACCGCACCCATATGGTGCGGGTGCCCGGCCCCGGCCGGTTCGAGCTGCGGCTGCCGGACGGCGCGGTCAACCCGTACCTGCTGCAGGCCGTGATCATCGCCGCCGGGCTGGACGGCGTGCGCACCCATGCCGATCCGGGGCCGCATCACGACATCGACATGTACACCGAAGGCCATCTCGTGAAGAACGCGCCGCGCCTGCCGCTCAACCTGCTCGACGCGCTGCGCGCCTATGATGAGGATGAGGGCCTCAAGCAGGCGATCGGCGCGGACTTCTCTGCCGCCTATCTCAAGCTCAAGCACCAGGAGTGGAACGCCTACGCGTCCCACTTCACCCAATGGGAACAGGACACCACGCTCGATATCTGATATCGGCGGTTGATCTGTCGAACCGTGATGGCGCGGCGCGGCGATCCAGGTCTTCCGGCTGCCGGATCGCCGCTTTTAAGCTCAAGGGCGGCGCTTTGCGCCGTGCATGACGGTCTCGCACAGCCGATAAGTCGCATGCCTGTTTTTGCAACGACCTAGGCCTCGGGATGGACCGGATGAAGAACTTCGTGCTGACCGTATCGTGTAGGTCGACCCGCGGCATCGTCGCCGCGATCTCCACCTATCTCGCAGGGCAGGGCTGCAACATCATCGACAGCTCGCAATTCGACGATCTCGACACCGGCGAGTTTTTCATGCGGGTGAGCTTCATTTCCGAGGAAGGCCGGTCCGAGGCCGACCTGCGCGCCGGCTTCGCCGCAGTCGCGGCGCCGTTCGGCATGACCTACGAGTATTACGACAGCGAGCGTCGGCCGAAGGTGATGCTGATGGTGTCACGCTTCGGCCATTGCCTGAACGACCTGCTGTACCGCTGGAAGATCGGCGCCCTGCCGATCGACATCGTCGGCGTCGTCTCGAACCACTTCGACTACCAGAAGGTCGTGGTCAACCACGACATCCCCTTCCACCACATCAAGGTGACGAAGGAGAACAAGCCGCGGGCCGAGGCGCAGATCATGGAGCTGGTGGAGCAGACCGGCACCGAGCTGATCGTGCTGGCCCGCTACATGCAGGTGCTGTCGGACGAGATGTGCCGGACGATGTCGGGGCGCATCATCAACATCCACCATTCCTTCCTGCCCAGCTTCAAGGGCGCCAACCCCTACAAGCAGGCCTATGAGCGCGGCGTGAAGCTGATCGGGGCGACGGCGCATTACGTCACCGCGGATCTCGACGAAGGCCCGATCATCGAGCAGGATACCGCCCGCATCACCCATGCCCAGAGCGCCGAGGACTACGTCTCGATCGGCCGCGACGTGGAAAGCCAGGTGCTGGCCCGGGCCGTGCATGCCCATATCCACCACCGCACCTTCATCAACGGCAACCGCACCGTGGTCTTCCCGGCCAGCCCGGGCAGCTACGCCTCGGAACGGATGGGCTGACCGATGGCGCAGGTCATCGACGGACGGCAGGTCGCCGCCTCCATCACCGGCACGGTGAAGGCGGCGGCCGCGGCGCTGGAGGCCGAGACCGGCGTGAAGACCGGCCTGGCCGTCGTCATCGTCGGCGACGATCCGGCCAGCCACGCCTATGTCGGCGCCAAGGGCCGGATGGCGAAGGAATGCGGCTTCAATTCCGTGCAGCACACGCTGCCGGCGACGACGACGCAGGCGGATCTGGCGGCGCTGGTCGCCGCGCTGAACGCCGACCCGTCGATCCACGGCATCCTGGTCCAGCTGCCGCTGCCGAAGCCGCTGGCATCCGACCCGATCATCCAGTCGATCCTGCCGGACAAGGATGTCGACGGGCTGCATGTCGTCAATGCCGGCAAGCTGGCGACCGGCGACCTCGCCACCGGCCTCGTCTCCTGCACCCCGGCCGGCGCCATGGTCTTCGTCCGCCGCACCCATGGCGACGACCTGTCGGGCCTTAGCGCCGTGGTGATCGGCCGGTCCAACCTGTTCGGCAAGCCGATGGCGCAGCTGCTGCTCAACGCCAACGCCACGGTCACCATCGCCCATTCGCGCACCGCCGACCTGCCGGAGGTCTGCCGCCGCGCCGACATCCTGGTCGCCGCCGTCGGCCGGCCGGAAATGGTGCGGGCCGGCTGGATCAAGCCCGGCGCCACCGTGATCGATGTCGGCATCAACCGGGTCCCGGCGCCGGAAAAGGGCGAGGGCAAGACCCGGCTGGTCGGCGATGTCGCCTTCGCCGAAGCGGCCGATGTGGCCGGCGTTCTCACCCCTGTTCCGGGCGGCGTCGGGCCGATGACGATCGCCATGCTGATGGCCAACACCGTGATCGCGGCGCATCGCGCGGCCGGCCGGGTGCCGCCGGCCTTCTAGGCCGGGCCCAAGGCCGGCCAACCGCACAAGATCGGCTTGTCACGGCGCGAAACATGCCTATAGTGAGGAAATAAATATTCTGTAGAGTAAAAACAGGGGACCGGACGATGGCTCTATCGTGGCGCTTTTCAGCCCTGGCCGACCGTCATCGCGCGCTGGGGTCGAAGCTCGAGGACTGGAGCGGCATGGGCACCGCCTGGACCTACGCCAAGGACATGTCGGAAGAGCATGTGGCGGTCCGGACCAAGGCCGGCCTGATGGATGTGTCGGGGCTGAAGAAGGTCCATCTGGTCGGGCCGCACGCCATCGCCGTGCTCGAATACGTCACCACCCGCAGCATGGCCAAGATCACGCCCGGCCGGTCGGTCTATGCCTGCATGCTGAACGACCGCGGCTACTTCACCGAGGACTGCATCGTCTACCGCACCGGGCCGAATGGCTGGATGCTGGTCCACGGCTCCGGCTCCGGCCATGAGGAAATCGCCAAGCAGGCGGCGGGGCGCAACTGCGCCGTGCTGTTCGACGACGACCTGCACGACCTGTCGCTGCAGGGGCCGCTGGCGGTCGACTATCTGGCCCAGCACGTCCCCGGCATCCGCGACCTCAAATACTTCCACCACATGCAGACCACGCTGTTCGGCGTGCCGGTGATGATCTCGCGCACCGGCTACACCGGTGAGCGCGGCTACGAGATCTTCGTCCGCGGCCAGGATGCCCCCCTGGTCTGGGACACGATCGTCGAGGAGGGCAAGGGCATGGGCATCATCCCGTGCTGCTTCAGCGTCCTCGACATGCTGCGGGTCGAAAGCTACCTGCTGTTCTATCCCTACGACAATTCGCAGATGTATCCCTTCGCCGATCAGGGCCCGGGGGATTCGCTGTGGGAGCTCGGCCTCGACTTCACCGTCAGCCCGGGCAAGACCGGCTTCCGCGGGGCGGAAGAACACATCCGCCTGCAGGGCAAGGAGCGGTTCAAGATCTTCGGCCTGCTAATCGATGCCGACCGCCCGGCCGATGCCGGCGACGAGGTCTGGGCCGATGGCCGCAAGGTCGGGGTCATCACCTGTCCCTGCTATTCCTCGCTGACCCGGAAATCCATGGCGATCGCGCGCCTCGATGTCGACAAGGCCGTGCATGGCACTAAGCTCGAAGTGCGTGGCAAGGCGCTGGAGGCAGCGGCCAGCTCCCACACGCTGCCCTTCGACGACCCGGAGAAGAAGAAGCGGACCGCCGTGGGCTGAGGGCCGGCCATGCTCGTCGCAGGCATCAAGAGCCGGCCGGTCTACCGGGGACTCGACATCCAGCCCCACGCCCGGCGGCATGTCTTCGCGCTCGAAGGGGAGGGGGCGCTGGCCCTGCTCGACCGGCGGGTGGCGCTCGACAGCCCGATCCTGTCCCGCAGCGAGATCCTGTACGCGCCCTGCGGCTCGCAGGGGCGGGGGTATGACGAGGCTCTGTTGGGTCTCGGCGCCAATGCCTTCAGCACCGTGCCCAGCATCGCCACGCTGGTGTTCCGGCTGAACGACACGCTGGCGACGGCGCGGATGGGCACGCGGCTCTACATCTCCGGCACCGAAGGCTTCATCGGCCAGGCCATGGCGGTGGCGCTCGACCGCGGCATGGACCATGCCTCGGTGATCACCGAGCATCGCGGGTCGCTGGCCCGGCGGGTCCAGTGCGTCCATTGCAAGGGCATCACCGAGGACGTGACCACCAGCCCCTTCGCCTGCAGCCATTGCGGCCTGGCGCTGCTGGTGCGCGACCACTATTCGCGCCGGCTTGGCGCCTTCCAGGGCGTGAATGTCGATGCCGAGGCACCGGGCACCGCACCGGCGCCAGAGGAGCTGTTCCGGTGAGCGGCGGCACCGAACTCCCCGTCCGCGTGACCCGCATCACCCCGGTGGCCGAACGGGTCAAGCGCTTCCGCTTCGAGCGGCTGGACGGCCAGCCGATGCCGTATTTCTCCGGCGGCGCCCATGTCATCGTCTCGATGGACGATGACGGCCATATCCGCCGCAACGCCTATTCGCTGATGTCGCCGCCGCACGACTGCTCGGCCTATGAGGTCAGCGTGCTGCATGTCGAGAATTCGCGCGGCGGGTCGACCTTCCTTCACGAGCGGGTGCGGGAGGGCGACGCACTGAGGATCAGCCACCCGATCAACCTGTTCCAGCCGGATTGGCGCGGCCGCAAGCACCTGCTGGTCGCCGGCGGCATCGGCATCACGCCCTTCATCGCCATGATGGAGCAGTTCGCCCGCGAAGGGCTGAATTTCGAGCTGCACTACGCCATCCGCAGCCGCGACCGCGGCGCCTATTGGCGCGAGCTGCAGGACCGCTATCCGCATCGGGTCACGATCTACTGCGATGCGGAGGGCGATGTCCTCCCGCTCGGCCGCCTGCTCGACAGCCAGCCGCTCGGCACGCATCTCTATGTCTGCGGGCCGTCCGGCATGATCGACGGCGTCCTGAAGGCGGGGATGGAGGCCGGCTGGCCGGCCGAGAATCTGCACTTCGAGCGCTTCCTGGCGCCGTTGCCCGGCAAGCCCTTCACCATCCAACTGCTGCGGTCGGGCAAGACCGTCCATGTGGGCCACCACGAAAGCATGCTGGATGCGATCGAGGCGGCGGGCGTCGATGCGCCGTTCCTGTGCCGCGGCGGGGCCTGCGGCCAGTGCGAGGCCGCGGTCGTCGCCTGCGACGGCACGCTGCTGCATCACGATGTCTATCTGACCGACGAAGAAAAGGCGGCCGGCGGCAAGGTCATGGTCTGCGTGTCCCGCTTCGAGGGGACGACGTTGCATCTCGACCTGTAGCAGGCAGCCATAGAGCGCGGGACAAGGAGGCCGGACATGGCGATCGTCTTCAAGCAGGAGACCTTCCGCGACGATTTCAGCTACCGCAACAGCCCGGAGAATATCCGCCGGTTCCCGTTCCCGTTCCACGAAGACGCCTACATGTACTCCGTCAACATGGAGCCGCATGTCCGGGGGCAGGCGGGCACGGTCTACGAGAACCTGATCGACGTCGACGAGCACTATGTCGCCGAGATGCGGGACCGGGCGCTGGTGCTGGCCGAGGATCCGCTGCGCTACCAGGCCCTGCCGCACATGATGAGCGCGCAATGGGACACGCTGGAACTACTGATGGAGGAACAGGCAGCCGGCTACCCCGACCATTTCACCCTGATCCGCAACGGCGACCAGTGGCGCTGGATCAACCGGCCGCTCGGCATCGACGACAGCTTCACCTTTGGCAACCCGTCGACGCTGCCCTATGAGCCGTTCGAATACATCACCCGGCAGGCCCAGGGCGATTTCTGCATCGTCGACCAGCGCAACGGCAATCTGTGGATGGATGCCGGCATGGTCACGACCCAGGCCGACTGGTCGCTGGATTTCGACATCGGCATGAACTTCATGGAATGGCACGGGCCGGTGCCGCTGGCGCATCAGATCGGGGTGTTCGACCGGGCGCTGAAATTCCTGCTCAACCTGCAGCAGGGCCGGCCGACGCGCCGGTTCAACTGGACCATGACGATCAATCCGCGGCTCGACACCAGCCCGGAGAACTATCCGAAATGGGGCCCGGACCGGGCGACCGTGACGCCGGACAATGTCGGCGAGAAGGTGCATCTGCGGGTCGAGCTGCAGACGCTGTGGCGGCTGCCGCGGTCGAACGCGATCCTGTTCGTCATCCGCTGCTACCTGATGAACATGAACGAGCTGGTGACGGTGCCGAAATGGGCGCGGCGCCTGCCGCGGGTGCTGCGGACGCTGCCGCCGGAGCTGGTCGACTACAAGGGGCTGACCCGCTACCGCGAGGACACGATCGCCTGGCTGTCGGCCCATGACGACGGCGCCCCGACCAGCCCCGGCATCTGGCCGGATTGAACGACGAAGATGCGCTTTAAGAACAGCATGCCAGCGACAGGGGACCATCCATGACCAGAGTAGCCGTCATCGGCGCCGGCCCATCCGGCCTTGCCCAGCTGCGGGCCTTCCAGTCCGCCGCCCAGAAGGGGGCCGAGATCCCGGAGGTCGTCTGCTTCGAGAAGCAGGCCGATTGGGGGGGCTTGTGGAACTACACCTGGCGCACCGGGCTGGATGAGTATGGCGAGCCGGTGCATGGCAGCATGTACCGCTACCTCTGGTCCAACGGGCCGAAGGAATGCCTGGAATTCGCCGACTATTCCTTTGAGGAGCATTTCGGCAAGCCGATCGCGTCCTACCCGCCGCGGGCCGTGTTGTGGGACTACATCAAGGGCCGGGTCGAAAAGGCGGATGTCCGCAAGTGGGTGCGCTTCAGCACGCCGGTGCGCATGGTCAAGTTCGACGCGGAGACAAAGAAGTTCACGGTGACGGCCCACAACCGCATCGAAGACCGCATGTATGACGAGGCGTTCGACTACGTCGTCGTCGCCAGCGGCCATTTCTCGACGCCGAACGTCCCCTATTTCGAGGGCGTGAAGACCTTCAACGGTCGGGTGCTGCACGCCCACGACTTCCGCGATGCGGTCGAGTTCAAGGGCAAGGACATCCTGATCGTCGGCCGCAGCTATTCGGCCGAGGACATCGGCTCGCAATGCTGGAAATACGGCGCCAAGTCGGTGACCACGAGCTACCGCTCGAAGCCGATGGGCTTCAAATGGCCGAAGAATTTCGAAGAACGGCCGCTGCTGGTCAAGCTGGAGAACCGCACGGCGCATTTCCTCGACGGTTCCTCAAAGGATGTCGATGCGCTGATCCTCTGCACCGGCTACCAGCATCACTTCCCGTTCCTGCCGGATGATCTGCGGCTGAAGACCGCCAACCGGCTGTGGAGCGACAGCCTGTACAAGGGCGTGGTCTATGACCGCAACCCGCAGCTGTTCTACATCGGCATGCAGGACCAGTTTTATACCTTCAACATGTTCGACGTTCAGGCCTGGTGGGCGCGCGACGTCATGATGGGCCGGATCGAGCTGCCGCCGGAGGCCGAGCAGGCGGCACATTTCGCCAAATGGCGGGCCCGGGAGGAGACGCTGGACGGCGCCGAGCAGATGATCTGGTTCCAGGGCGACTATGTGAAGGAGCTGCTGGCCGAGACGGATTATCCGCCCTTCGACATCGAGGCCACCAACCAGACCTTCATGGAGTGGGAGCACCACAAGGCGGAGGACATCATGGGCTTCCGCAACCACGCCTATCGGTCGCTGATGACCGGCACCATGTCGCCGAAGCACCACACGCCCTGGCTGGAAGCGCTCGACGATTCCATGGAAGCCTATCTCGGAGGCTGAGGCGCCGGTCGATGTCTGGTTGTGGCGCTGCCGCTGCTCAGACCGCTCGAACTTCGGCAAGTCGCTTGATCGCGTGCTCATCGTCCCAGCAGACGGCGGCTTCCCATGCGGCCGACGCTTGCGCGGCGATGTCATGCCAGCCGCCGTCGAGGCCGGCGGCGTTGTGGGGCAGCACCAGGTCGAGGTCGGGGACGTCGACATGCGCCTCGTCCCAGTCGATCAGCGTCACCCGATCCGCGGTCATGCGGACATTGCCGGAGTTGTTGGGGTTGCCGTGGACGACGCATGTCGGACGTCCGATGAGCCGCGCCCACGCGGCCCGACATCGGGCCACGCCCTCGGGCGGCATCGCGGCGAGGTCGATCTTGGTTCCGGTCTCGGCATGCAGGAGGTCGGTCGACGATCGCCAGCCCGGGCGCTGCGGCCAGCCCTGCGTCAACCGATGCAGCCGGTGGAGCGTGTCGGCCACGCGACGCCAGTCGGCCTCCGTCTCGGGCGGTCCGCCCTCCACATAGGTCATCACCACCAGACCGTCCGCGAACAGCCGGCCGTCCGTCGTCGGGATCGGCACCGGCACGGCCAGACCTTCACGGTGGAGGTGTTGGAGGAGCTCGGTCTCCCAGGCGAGATCGGCGTCGCTCCTGGCCCCGAGACGACCGACCGCGAGGCGCCCGTGGACACGCACGCTCCACACGTCGTTGGCAACTCCGCCAGCGAGCGGTTGGATGCGAGCTGCGTCTTCACCCCACTGCCTGAGTGCCTCCCATCCCACTGGCGACATCTTCGTCCAACCCGATTGGTGCTTGACTTTAACTTAACGCAAGTCTGGAACAGCGTAACCGTTCAGGCCGTCGCGGATGATCTCGCATGCTGAGAACGGAGAAGCAACACCGGTCGGGACTATGTCGGGACTCTTGCTGACTCGTCCTGATGATCGGTGATGTTTCGTTCTCCTGGGCTTTAAAGATGACCCTTGCCAAACCCTTGTGAAATCTCTAGGAAATCTGCGGTGTTTCGGGCCGTCGGGGCGTAGCGCAGTCTGGTAGCGCGCCTGCTTTGGGAGCAGGATGTCGGGAGTTCGAATCTCTCCGCCCCGACCATCCGACCGCCCGCTCAGCCCCGAAAAAATCACGCTCGCCCGGTCCCTGGTGGAAGGTTGATCCGTGCCGACAGAACCCGTGCCCCGGCCGCCCTTGCGCCTCGCCCTGGTGGGATGGGGCGCGATCGGCCGCCGCGTCGTCCAACTGCTGGCCGAGCGCGACGCCGGCATCGTCCTGGCCGGCATCGCCGCGCGGACCCGTCCCGTGGAGCTGCCGCCCGGCGTGCCCTGGCTGCAGCACCCCGACGACCTCGGCGCGGCGACGCCCGACCTGGTGGTCGAGGCGGCAGGCCGGGATGCCGTCGAGCCCTGGGGCCACGCGGCGCTGCGGCTTGCGCGTGGCTTCGCCGTGTCCTCGACCAGCGCCTTCTGCGATGACGGGGTGCTGGACCGCCTCTTCGCCACGGCGGAGCGGCATGGCAGCCAGATCCTGATTCCGCCCGGCGCCCTGGCCGGCGTCGACGCGCTCGCGGCCGCCGCGGCGCTGCCGCTGGACGAGGTGCGGCACCAGATCGTGAAGCCGCCCGCGGCGTGGCGGGGAACGCCGGCGGCGGGGCTGGTCGACCTCGACCGCCTGACCGAGGCCACGGTGTTCTTCGCCGGCTCGGCGCGCGAGGCGGCGGGCCGGTTCCCGGCGAACGCCAATGTCGCCGCCATCGCGGCGCTGGCCGGCATCGGCCTCGACCGGACCCGGGTCGAACTCGTGGCCGACCCGAAGGCCGTCGGCAACGGCCATCGCCTGCGGGCCACCGGCGCCTTCGGCACGCTCGACATCGCGATCGAGAACCGGCCGCTGGCGACCAACCCGAAATCCTCCGAGATGGCCGCCCTCAGCCTCGTCCGGCTGGTCGAGAACCACGTTCGGCCGCTCTGCCGCTAGCGGCCGCGATTGCGCAAGCCGCTATGCCGGGGCGGGCGCGACCGCCTCAATGCTCTTGCGCTCGGGTTCGATCCCCAGCCAGGCGACCACGACGATCAGCAGGACCAGGGCCACGCCCATCAGCGTCAGCACGCCGGCGACACCGTGCTGGGCCAGGATCGGGGCGATCAGCAGCGGCACCACGATGCTGGCGCTCCGCCCGGCCGCATTGCTGATGCCAACGCCGCGCAGCCGGAGCTCGGTCGGGAACAGCTCCGGGATGTAGACTGCGAACAGCGCCGCGACCAGGACGTAGATCGGGATGGTCAGCAGGAAGCCGATCGCCGCGGTCAGGATGATGTCCTGGGACAGCGGGAACGCGGCGCTCAGCAGGATGGCGACGGTGGCTGCGGTGATGATGGTGCGCTTGCGCCCGAACAGGTCGGCCGAGACCGCCCCCAGCGCCGACCCGATCGGCCCGCCCACCGCCATCAGCAGGGCGAAGGCGGTGCTGCTCGCGATGGTCTGGCCCTGGCCGATGAAGATGGTCGGCAGCCAGGTGACGAAGCCGTAGATCAGGGTGTTGACCACCATCAGCGACACGCAGCCGACGATCAGCCGCGACAGCAGCGGCGCGCGCAGGAGGTCGGCGGCACGGCCCGGGGCGACCGGCCTGGCCGACAGGTCGGGCGCCGGCAGGGCGCCGCCCATCGCGGCCTGGCGCTCGATGTCGGACACCAGCGCCTCCGCCTCGGCCTGGCGCCCGACCGCCTCGAGCCAGCGCGGGGATTCGGGCAGGCCGCGGCGCAGCAGCCAGGCGATCAGGGCGCCGACGCCGCCCAGGATGAACATCACCCGCCAGCCGAAGGTCGGGACCAGCAGCCAGGCCATGAGGGCGGAGGCGGGCAGGCCGCAGGTCACCGTGGTGGCGATCAGCCCGGACCAGCGGCCGCGGACCTTCGGCGGGAAGAATTCGGTGACGATGGAATAGCCGACCACGGTCTCCGCCCCCAGACCCAGCCCCATCAGGAACCGCAGGACGATCAGCGTCTCCATGTCGGGCGCGAAGGCCGAGGCGATCGCGGCGGCGCCGAACACGATCAGGTTGAGCTGGTAGGTGCGGCGGCGCCCGTAGCGGTCGCCCAGGAAGCCGGTCAGGAACGCCCCCAGCGTCATCCCCACGAAGGTCATGGAGATGAACAGGCCGTTCTGCGCCAGCGTCGAGAAGCCGGATTTGTAGGCGGCCCCCAGCACGCTGGCGGCGATGTAGATGTCGAAGCCCTCGAAGAACATGCCGACGGCGACGAGGCCGAAGACCTTGCGGTGGAAGGCCGAGACCGGCAGCCGGTCCAGCCTGGCGCCTATGGTGGCGCCGGCGGTGCCCCGGCCCGAATTGGATGACATCGTGCAGTCCCCCTGTTCGCAGGGTCGCGGTTCATTCGATGACCGCGATGCCCTGGATCTCGATCAGCATGGCCGGGTCGGCGAAGCCGGTGACGGTGATGGCCGCGCTGGCGGGGAAGTCGGAGCCGAAGATCTCGGTCCGGATCTCCGTCATCCGGGTGGTGTGGCGCGGGTCGGTGAGGAACACGGTCATGGTGACGATATCCTTCAGTGTCGCCCCGGCCTCCTGCAACGTGGCCTCGATGTTGCGGAAGGTCTGGTAGGTCTGGGCCCCGAAGTCGCCGGCGAGCGATTTGCCGTCCTGGTCCTTCTGGCCGGTGTGCCCGGCGATCCAGACGATCCGCCCGCCTTCGGTGACGATGGCCGGCGAGAACGCACGCGACTGCTGCCACGTGCCGCGGACGAATGTCTTCTTCATGGGAAGCTCCCGAATGGGCCGGGCCCGGCCCCGGCATGCCGAGATGGTGTTCGTACAATCGATTGCAGAACAATCGATTGCGGTCAAGCCGAAATTGCAGTAGCTGACCGGAACGGAAGCTCGGTGAAACGGGAATGGCGCAGCCGCAGAAGACCACTCGACGGGCCGTGACGCTGAAGCAGGTGGCGGCGGCAGCCGGGGTGCATGCGTCGACCGTGTCGCGCGCCCTGAACCCGGCGACGCGGTCGATGGTGGCGCCGGCGGTGGTGGCGCGGGTGATGAAGGCGGCCGCCCATCTCAGCTACCGCCCCGACCCGGTGGCCGCCAGCCTGCGCACCGGGCGGTCCAAGCTGGTCGGCATCCTGGTGCCCGACATCGCCAACACGGTGTTCGCGCCGATCCTCAGCGGCGCCAGCGAGCGCCTGTCGGCCCAGGGCTATTCGGTGATCGTCGCGGATGTCGGCAATGACGGCGACCGTCAGCTGGATCTCGCCGCCGGGCTGGTGGCCCGCCGTGTCGATGGGCTGATCCTGGCCACGGTCAGCCGCGACGATCCGCTGGCGGCATTCTGTGTCGAACGGAACCTGCCGGCGGTGCTGGTCAACCGGGCCGAGACCATGGCGCGGCTGTCGGCGGTGGTGTCCGACGACAGCTTCGGCATGCAGCTGGCCGTGGATCATCTGGTGGAGCTCGGACACCGCCGCATCGGCCATCTCGCCGGCCCGGCCCAGCATTCCACCGGCTTCCTGCGCCGCCGCGGCTTCGGTCACGCCCTCGCGGCCCATGGGCTGGACCCGGCCGCGGCCCCCTGCGAGGTCGCCGCGGCCTACACGCGGGAGGAGGGGGCGGTGGCGATGCGCCGGCTACTCGACGCCCATCCCGGGATGACGGCGATCGTGGCGGCGAACGACCTGCTGGCGCTCGGCGCCTACGACGTGCTGCGCGAACGGGGGCTGGACTGCCCGCGTGACCTGTCGATCGTCGGCCACAACGACATGCCGCTGGTCGACATGGTACAGCCGCCGCTGACCACGGTCCGGATCAGCCATCGCGAGATGGGCCGGCAGGCAGCGGACCTGCTGCAGCAGGCGATCGAAGAGGAGGGCATCTCCGTCCGCAACGTGGTGCTGCCGTCCCGGCTGATCGTCCGCGGCTCCACCGCTGCGCCGCGGAAGGCGGCGCCGGCTGAAGGTGCCAAGCGACCGCGCAAGGCGCGGTGACGGCACTCGACGCCGTCCGTACGATCAGGTCGGGACCGGAACGGCGCCGGGCAGCGGCATGGCCAGCAGGATGGTGGCTGTCCGGTTGCTGTCGTTGCGCAGCGCCCGGGCCTCGCCCGGCGCGATGCGGCAGGAATCCCAAGCGTGCAGCACCACCTCCTCGCCGCCGGCGACGACCGTGACCTCGCCCTCGAGGACGAGATAAAGCTTCTCCAGCGGCGAGGCGTCGAGCGAGGTGCCGCCGCCCGGCAGCAGATGCGAGGCGCCGAGCCACAGCATCGAGGTCGGGCCGGCCTCATGGCCCTGCAGCCGCAGGCAGCGCATGTCGTCATGCGCCGGCGGATGGTAGAAGGGCGCGTCGTCGAAGCGGGTGACCTGCATCACGGGTGCCCGTTCGGGGCGAGGACGATGCGGTCCCGGGTCGATCCCAGCACCTTGGCATAGGCCTCGGCCGCCCGCTCCAGCGGGTAGATCGAGGATGGCAGCACCGGGAACGGCTTCAGCGCGCCGCTGTCGAAGCCGGGCGTCAGCTGCGCCAGGATCGACACGCTGTCCTCGGTGCTCAGGCCCAGGCTGTCGATCCCGACATAGGTGTGCTGGCCGCGGTAGAACGCCAGGATGTCGAAGGGCACGGTGCGGTCGATGGTGGCGATCAGGACCTGGCGCCCGCCCAGCGCGAGCACCTGATGTGCCGTGTCGAAATAGGGGCTGCCGACCGCGTTGAAGACGATGTCGGCGCCGTGGCCGCCAGTCGCCTCGCGGATACGGGCCGCGATCTCGGGGCCGGGTCCCGCCACGATCTCCAGCGGCCCGCTGTGATGGCCGTCGAAGCCGCCTTCGCGCCGGACGACGCCGAAGGTGCGGGCGCCCAGCATGGTGGCGATCTGGATCGCCGCCTGGCCGACCTTGCCGGTGGCGCCGAAGACCACGACGGTGTCGCCCGGCTTGGGCAGGCCGGCCCGCTCGAACCCCTTCCAGGCGGTGACGAAGGGCACGCCGATGGCGCCGGCCTCCGGCAGCGACAGCGCGCGCGGCTTGGCGCGGACGCTGGCGGCGCCGATGACCAGATGGGTGCCGTGGCTGCCGTCGGTCCGGATGCCGAGGTCGCCGCTCGACCCCCAGACCTCCAGGCCGAGCAGTCCGTCCGGTCCCTCGACCACGGTGCCGGCAAAGTCGCGGCCCGGCGTCCGCGGCCATCTGGCGTAAGGCATCTGGCCCAGCACGGCCTTGACGTCGCTCATGTTGACCGCCGCGGCCGCGACCTCGACCACCACCTCGTCCGCCGCCCGCCGCACCGGGGCGCTCTCGATCTCGAAGGACAGCGTGGTCCCATCCTCGGCCTTGCTGTGAACGCGAAGACTCCGGCCGGTCTGGGGGCTTGCCGTCGTCGATCGCGAAGGGGCGGACACGCTCATGACGCTCTCCGGGGCGCTTGGGGCGAGGGGCTCATCAATTCGTTTCTACAATCGATTGCAATTCGGCCGAAAGTCAAGATCGGTCGCCGGTTGTGGGGTGGCGCCTAGCGACGCTCCAGCACGATGCCGAGGTCCCGGGCGATGTAGATCTCCAGGAATCCGGGCAGCAGGCCGGCCTTGACCATCTGCTCGAACGGCTCGATGAAGCGCGGGTCGCGGCGCTCGGTCAGGATCACGATCCGCCACAGATTCAGCGGCGCGGCTTCGGATCCGCCGGCGGCATGGATCACATGGAACAGCGGCTGGTTGTCGCCGGCCCGGATGCGTCCTCCAGCCTCGGTCGTCATCTCGTCGCGGCCGAGGAAGACGACCTCCTGCCCGGCGTGGTCGATGAAGACATCCTCCAGCACCTGGCCGCGATCGTTACCGATCCAGGCACGCTGCTCCGACGCCCTGAAGAAGCGCTCATGGCCGTCCTTCAGCATGTGGCGGCCCCAGGACGTGCCGCCCGAGACGACATAGGGGATGTAGGTCGCGGGGTCCCAGGCCTTCTTGGTCTCCATGTCCCACACCATGGTGCGGGTGACATGGACCGGCGCACTTGTGCGGTAGCGATCCTCCAGCACGCGGTTGACGTCGACGGCGGGCAGTTCGAACCGGGTGTGGCTGGGGTCCTGCCAGGCTGTCTCGAACTCCGCCTTCGCGGCGGCGAAGGAGGCGGTGGTGTGGTCCGGGCTGCTCATGCTGTGCGCCTTGGTCCTTCGGAAGGGGCTGCTCGCAACGGGCGGGCAGGGGACAAGCTCAGAACGTGCAATCGCTTGCATAAACCGGGCCCGGCTGTCAAGCTGACGTCAATCATGACGAAAGCGGCAGGGATGTCGCACTCGGAGCCCGATGCTTTCGCATCAAAGTTCCTTGCCGCTTGCAATCGATTGTAATAGAAGGCCGTCAGGAGGCACTCATGATCATTGCCAATCAGGAGATGGTGACGGAGGCGGTCCTGCAGGCCATGGCCGCCGCGCCGGATGCCCGGCTGCGGGAGATCATGGCCGCGCTGGTGCGCCATGCCCACGCCTTCGCCCGGGAGGTCCGCCTGACCGAGGAGGAGTTCGAGCAGGGCATCGATTTCCTCAACCGCATCGGCCAGGCCACCAATGACAGCCACAACGAAGGCGTCCTGTTCTCCGACGCCATCGGATTCTCGACGCTGATCTGCCTGCTGAACAATGGCAATGCCGGCGCGACGGAGACGGCCTCGGCCCTGCTGGGCCCGTTCTGGCGCAAGCAGTCGCCGCGCACGGCCAATGGCGGCTCGATCGTCCGGTCGGCGACGCCGGGGCCGGAGCTGTTCGCGCGCTGCCGGATCACCGACCCGCAGGGCCGCCCGATCCCCGAGGTCGAGGTCGATGTCTGGCAGGCGTCGCCGGTCGGCCTGTACGAGAACCAGGACGACAGCCAGGCGGACATGAATCTGCGTGGCAAGTTCACCACCGATGCGGATGGCCGGTTCTGGTTCCGCTCGGTCCGCCCGGCCGGCTATCCCGTGCCGACGCATGGGCCGGTCGGCGACCTGCTGCGCGCGCAGCACCGCCACCCCTATCGCCCGGCGCATCTGCATGTCCTGGGCTACAAGCCCGGCCACAAGACGCTGATCACCCAGGTCTTCGTCGCCGAGGATGAGCGGCTGGAGACCGATGTCGTGTTCGGCGTCACCCGGCATCTGGTGGGCGAATATGTCCGCCACGAGGGCGGAGTGCCGCCCGAACCCGGCGTCACCTCCCCCTGGTACACGCTCGCCTACGACTTCGTCATGGAGCCGGGCGAGGCGAAGCTTCCCGTTCCCCCGATCAAGTGAGCCGCAGCATGGCCTATCCCAAGGACCTCTCCGGAACGGTTGCCCTGATCGTCGGCGGCGCCGGCGCGATCGGGGCCGCCACCGGCCGGATGCTGGCCGAGGCGGGCGCCACCATCGTCGTCACCCACATGCCGGGCGCGGAGTTCGGGCGCGCCGCGGCCGAGGTGATCGGCCGGCTGCCCGGCGGCCGCGACCATGCCGCCTATCCCGCCGATGTGGTGGACAGCGCGTCCCTGATCGCCCTGCGCGGGGAGATCGAGCGGCGCTACGGCCGGCTCGACATCCTGGTCAATGCGGCGGGCTTCACCAAGCCGGTGCCGCATGCCGATCTCGATGCGCTCGACGACGCCTTCATCGACCGCATGTTCCAGGTCAACTGGCGCGGCCAGTTCGCCGCGATCCGCAGCTTCGCGCCGCTCCTGAAGGCTTGCGGCGACGGCCTCGTGGTCTCGATCTCCTCGATCGCGTCCTTCACCGGGGTCGGGTCGAACATCGCCTATTGCGCGGCCAAGGCCGGCATCGACGTCATGACCAAGGCGCTGGCGCGGGCCCTGGCGCCGCAGGTGCGGGTGCTGGCGGTGTCGCCCGGCGTGGTCGACACCGCCTTCGTCCCCGGCCGCAGCGCCGACTTCAATGATAAGGTGGCGGCCTCCACCCCGCTCCGGCGCATCGGCGGAGTCGAGGATATCGCCGCCGCGATCACCGCCTGCGCCACCCATCTCGGCTATTCCACCGGCCATATCATCCAGGTCGATGGCGGCCGCGCGCTCTAGGAGGGCTGGCACATGCTCGACAAGGTCCTGATCACCTGCGCCATCACCGGCAACCTGACCACGCCGGAGCAGACGCCGCACCTGCCGATCACCCCGGCGCAGATCGCGCAATCGGCGCTGGAGGCGGCGAAGGCCGGCGCGGCGGTGGCGCATATCCATGTGCGCGACCCCGAGACCGGCCGGCCGTCGATGGCGATCGAGCTGTACCGCGAGGTCGTCGCCCGCATCCGCGACGGCAACCCCGACCTCATCCTCAACATCACCACCGGCCCGGGCGGGCGCTTCGTGCCCTCGGCCGACGACCCCAAGGTCTATGGGCCCGGCACGACCCTGATGGTGCCCGAACAGCGGGTCGAGCACATCGCCCTGCTGAAGCCCGAGATCTGCACCCTCGACCTCAACACCATGAATTCGGGCCGGGAGGTGGTGATCAACACGCCCGGCAATGTCCGTCGCATGGCCAAGGTGATCCGCGAGGCAGGGGTGAAGCCGGAGATCGAGCTGTTCGATTCCGGCGACATCGCGCTGCTGAACGATCTGGTGACGGACGGCACGCTCGACCCCGCGCCACTGTGCTCGATCGTCATGGGGGTGAAGTACGGCTTCCAGCCGGGGCCGGAGACTGTGCTCTACGCCCGGGGGCTGCTGCCGGCGAAGGCGACCTGGACCGCCTTCGGCATCGGCCGAACCACCTTCCCGATGGCGGTGCAGTCGCTGCTGGCCGGCGGCCATGTCCGGGTCGGGCTGGAGGATGCGGTCTACATCGCCCGCGGCGAGTTGGCGCCGTCCAATGCGGCCCTGGTCGCGAAGGTGCGGCGGCTGGTGGAGGAGCTGGGCGCCACGGTCGCAACCCCGCAGGAGGCGCGCGGGCTGCTCGGCCTCGGCGGACCGTCATGACCATCCACGGGCTGGATGACGATGATCCGCGGATCGACAGCGACGTCTGGATCGCCCCCAGCGCCGATGTCATCGGGCGTGTCCATCTGCGCCGCGGCGCCAGCATCTGGTTCGGCGCCATCCTGCGCGGCGACAATGAATGGATCAAGGTCGGGGCGGATTCCAACATCCAGGATGGCGCGGTGCTGCACACCGACATGGGGGCGCCGCTGACGCTGGCGGCGCGCTGCTCGGTCGGCCATCGCGCCATCCTGCATGGCTGCACGGTGGGGGAGGGCTCGCTGGTCGGGATGGGCGCGACCATCCTCAACCACGCGGTGATCGGCCGGAATTCCCTGGTCGGGGCGAATGCGCTGGTGACCGAGGGCAAGGCCTTTCCCGACCGCTCGCTGATCATCGGGGCCCCGGCGCGGGCCGTCGGCATACTCGACGATGCCGCCGTGGAACGCTGCCTGGCCGTCGCCGCCCGCTATGTCGCCAATGGCCGGCGCTTCGCCGCGGGCCTGCGGCCGGCGCGATCGTAGGAGCCTCCGCCGTGTCGATCCGGTTCCAGGTCAATGGCGAAGAGGTCGAGGTCGGCAGCGATGGGGCATCGACGCTGATCCTGGCATTGCGCAACGAGCTGGGATTGAAAGGCACGCGCTTCGGCTGCGGCGAGGAGAGTTGCGGCGCCTGCAACGTCATGATCGACGACCGGCTGCACTATGCCTGCAGCATCTTCGTCGAGGATGTCGCCGGCAAGCGGGTCGAGACCGTGGAGGGCCTGCGGGGCCCGGTCGCCGACGCGCTGCGGGCGGCCCTGGCCGAGGCGGGGGCCGGCCAATGCGGCTACTGCCTCAGCGGCATCTTCGTCACGGCGCACGACCTGCTGTCGCGGCGGCAGCGCCCGTCGATGGTCGAGGTGAAGCAGGCGCTGTCCCGCAACCTCTGCCGCTGCGGCGCGCATCTCGGTATCCTCAGGGCGGTCGCGGCCGCGATCGACACCGTCGTAGCGTCGGGAGGCTATGATGAAGCCTGAGGCCGCCAGCCCGTCGCCGGGCCCGAGCCGGCGCCTGGGCGCCTGGTTCGACCTGGCCGAGCCCGGCACCGTCACGCTCAAGACCGGCAAGGTCGAGCTGGGGCAGGGGATCCTGACCGCCCTGCGCCAGATCGCGGCGGAGGAGCTGGACCTGCCGCTCGACGCGATCGCCGTCGTCTCCGGCGACACCGCGATCTCGCCCTTCGAGGGCGGCACCGTCGGCAGCATGTCGGTGCAGGGCTCGGGGCCTCTTGTCCGAGAGGCGGCGGCGGAGCTGCGGCAGCGGCTGCTGCAGGCGGCGGCGATGCGGTCGCAGGCGGCAGCGGCCGAGCTGACCACCGCCGCCGGCCGGTTCTATCGCGACGGCGACCCGCTGGGCGACACCTTCTGGACGGTGGCGGGCGAGATCGACTTCGACGCCGCGATCTCCGGCGCCGCGCCGGTGAAGCCGCCGGGCCGGTACCGGATCGTCGGCGCCAGCCCGCGACAGGCCGGGCTGCAGGATCGCCTGGGCGGCGGTGTCTACATCCACGACATCGCGCCGGCCGGCATGCTGCATGGCCGAATCCTGCGCCCGCCCCATCCGCAGGCCCGCCTCGGCGCGGTGGCCGCCGACAAGGTCGCGGCGATGGCCGGCGTGCTCCACATCCTGCGTCAAGGTGACCTGATCGGCGTCATCGCGGCCGATGAGCACACGCTGTCGGTGGCGATGGAGCGGCTGGCGCGCGCCTGCGACTGGCAACCGCCGCAGCCCAACGACCGCAGCCGGACGGTGCTGGACATCCTGGAGCAGCACGCCGGCCAGGACAGCGTGATCCGCGACGATCCGGGTGTGGCCGACGCCGCCGGCGACCGGGTCGAGGCGACCTACACCAAGCCGCTGATCGGCCATGGCTCGATCGGGCCGTCCTGCGGCATCGCCGTGGTCGATCCCGACGGCATTTCGGTGTGGAGCCATTCGCAATCGGTCTTCGCCCTACGCGACCAGATCGCCCGGGTGACCGGACTCGCCGTCGACCGGGTCCGGGTGCGGCACGCCCAGGGCGCCGGCTGCTACGGCCACAACGGCGCCGACGACGCGGCCATGGATGCGGTGCTGCTGGCCCGGGCGGTGCCGGGCCGCCCGGTCCGGGTGCAGTGGACCCGGCGGGACGAGCTGGTGTCCGAGCCGCTGGGGTCGCCGATGCGGGTGCGCATCGTCGCCAGTGTCGCCGGGGGGCGGATCACCGGCTGGAAGATGGAGACCCGGTCGGGCACCCACATGCGCCGCCCGGGCTGGAACGGAGAGATCAACCTGCTGGGCCCGGCCGCGGCCGCCGGCGGCTGGAGCTTCGAGCGGCAGAAGGACCTGCCGGCCCACAATGGCGGCACCAAGAACGCCGTCGCGCTCTACGACATGCCGCAGCGGGTCACCCACCAGTTCGTGCCCGACCTGCCGTTCCGGCTGTCGGCGCTGCGCTCGCTCGGCGCCTTCGCCAATGTCTTCGCCATCGAGGGCGTGATGGACGAGCTGGCGGACAAGGCCGGCATCGATCCGGTGGCGTTCCGCCTGGCGCATCTGTCCGACCCGCGGGCCCGCGCCGTGATCGAGCGCGTGGCGGCGCTGAGCGGCTGGTCGGACCCGTGCCCGCCGGGCTGCGGCCTGGGGCTCGGTTTCGCCCGGTTCAAGAACACCGGGTCCTACTGCGCCGTGGTCGCCCTGGTCGCGGTGGAGGAGCAGGTCGAGCTGCGCCGGATGTGGGCGGCGGTGGATGCCGGGCTGGCGATCAACCCGGAGGGCATCGTCGCCCAGGTCGAGGGCGGCATGCTGCAGGCCGCGAGCTGGGCCCTGAAGGAGGCGGTGCCGACCGAAGGCACGCTGCTGACGGCGGAGACCTGGAAGGATTATCCGATCCTGAGCTTCGCCGAGATCCCCGAGGTCGAAGTCGACGTGATCTCCCGACCCGAGGAAGACTCGACCGGGGTCGGGGAGGTCTCGCTGGGGCCGGCGGCGGGGGCGATCGGAAATGCCGTGGCCCGGGCGCTCGGTATTCGCATCCGCGACCTGCCGATGACCCGCGAACGGGTGGTCGACGCCGTCATGAACAGCTGAGACGACAGCGGCCGGCGCGCGCTCGCAACCCCTGCCACCGCATCCGATATGCCGCTCGCCACCCTGGTCTGCCAACTGTTTGTCGCCTTAGGCGAAGAAGCACTGATCCAGCGCGACGGGGACGTCGTATAGGGGATGGATCGACAATCGAGATCCCAAACCCGGACGCCGGAGAAACCATCCGGCGTCCGGCAACGAACCAAGGCCAGCACCTGACATCAGCAGTCCGGTCATTTAGACCAAAGACTGAAAGGTCCAGAGTGGGGTCTATGAATTCGATGTCATTTCTTCTCCAGCTATCGACGTGCGCTTGCGCTGGAGGTAGTATGGTAGACTTCTTAAAAGAAACGGGCTCAACAGGGAACAACGACGGGGGCAATGTGTTTGGGTGCGGACTTGTATGATGACAGTGTTTGTCTCTGACGGGAATCCTAGAGTCGCTGTGTCGCCGGGGAATGCGGGTCAAGGCTCCGCATGCCTATGGCGCAGTTGGCCGTTCGGGGTCTCCAACCTGGAGCACGGGTGACGATGAGCGTTGAAACAAGAGTGACGATGGGCGTCGATTCACGGTTCATGATGAGCGTCGAAACCACTCAGGCGGTGCGCGTCCTGGTCGTCGATGACGATCCTGCGATGCTCCACATGATCGTCAACTATCTCGACGAGCATGGGTTCCGTGGCATCCCCGCGGCCGATCCCCACGACATCAACGACCATTTCGCCCAGGGCGAACCGGGCCTGGTGATCCTGGATCTGCATCTCGGCCAGGGTGACGGGCTCGACCTGCTGCGCGACATCCGGTCGCGCTCCGACGTGCCGGTCATCATCACCACCGGCCATCGGCGGGATGAGATCGATCGCGTCGTCGGGCTCGAACTCGGGGCCGACGACTACGTGACCAAGCCCTTCGGGCTGCGCGAGCTGCTGGCGCGGATCCGGGCGGTGCTGCGCCGACATGAGGTCGGCCGCACGGTGCCGGCGCGGGATCCGGAACGGGGCCGCTACCGCTTCGGCGGGTGGCAGCTCGACCGCCGCACGCGCCGCCTGTCGGATTCCGCCGGCGCCCCGGTCACGCTGACCAAGGGCGAATACGCCCTGCTGATCGCCTTCCTCGGCGCCCCGCAGCGGCCGCTCTCGCGCGAACACCTGCTGCAGGCGACCCGGGTGCATGAGGACGTCTTCGACCGCACCATCGATGTCCAGGTGCTGCGGCTGCGGCGCAAGCTGGAGACCGACCCCAGCGCCCCGCGCGTCATCCAGACGGAGCGCGGCGTCGGCTATGTCTTCGCCCTGCCGGTCGAAGTGATCTGACGACGGCTGCCGGGCGAATCGGCAGCCGGGTTCCGGCCGGCATCTGTGTCATGCCGGCCGGATGGGCGCTGATCCTGGCTGCGACAGGATCAGCGCGGCATCTCCTCAGGGGATGGCCGTTTCCACTTTCTTGTTCATGCCCGGTCTTGGAGAAGCAGTCGTTCGACGATGTTCGGACGACTGTCAGTGCTTGCTCGCATGATTCATGTATTCGTCAGAGAGAGTCTTTGAACTCGTGCTCCAGAGACGCGGGTGCGATCGATAAAATTACGATTGTAGCCTTATTCCACGGATCCGAACTGATACGGTAACGACGGATCGCCAAGGTCTCCCCATAACCTCGTGGGAGAAATCCATGCGATCCGTGAACCGACCACCCGATGACGCCAGCGTCGTTCCCAGCGGACGGGCGCGCCCGGGTCCCAGTGGCAGCCTGCGCTTCTGGATCAACGGCCGCGCATTCGGCATCGCCATCGATTCGATCACGGCATTCCCCACCGGCTGGGTCAGCCGTGACCATGCCAATGACCAGCCCGTCGGCGTGATATCGGTCGTCACGCCCGGCGCTCCGCTCTCGCTGGACGAGATTGCGGCCTCTTCCGCAAACAAAGGCCGGCCATGCGCTCCGGAGGGGGCTACCGGCCGCAGCGCTGCCGGACCGAAGCCGAGGGTCGGGGCATGACGGCGAACCGGCGATCGTCGCCCGGCCCGGCCACGCGGCGACGTCCCTTCGCCACCGCGACGTCGCTGGTGATGCGCCATGTGATCGCCAGCTTCGCCTTCGGCGCGACCGCCATGCATCCGGAACTGTTCTATCGGGTCTACGGGCGGCCCGAGCATGACGACTTTGTCGACGACGCCCCCGGCAATTGGCGGGCCGAAAGCCACTTCGACGAAAGCATGTGAGGGGAATCAGATGGTGTCTCTGTTGAAATCCGCGCGGGCGGTCGGGCTTGCGGCCTTGATGATGCTGGCCGCGGTCATGGGGGGAACGCTGGTCAGCCACGCCCTGCCCAGCCCCGATCCGGACGACGTCCCAACCCGGCTGGGTCCCGATGCGGTGAGCAGTTTCCAGGCTGCGCCGATGGTGTCGCAGCCTGAGGAGATGTCGAGCGGCGCCGGTCACGCTTCGGCCTCGGCGGACGGATACGGCCGCGCCGCGATCGATGGCAGGCCCTGAGCCGGTTTTGCGGTGAGGGCGGACGCCGGTCCGGACAGTGTTGGAGACGATGCGGTTTGATTTCGGGCGCCCGATCGTCGATACGACGCGATATCCTTCGAAACCGTTGACGGCGGATGCGCCGCATGGCGGGATCGTGGGCATCGACCAGGGCTGTCATCGGTCGATCGCTATCGTCGTCGATGGCCCGGTGCGGACGCCAAGGCCGAGCTGCCGCCCCATTGCAAGGACATGACCGTGGCCGCTTCGCTCGCCCTGGCCGGCGCATCGTATCGCCGATGGATCCCGATCGGCGCCGCGCTGCTGGTGCTGACCGGCGCGGCGACCGCGCAGGCGCCGGATCCGCTCGCCCCGCGCGCGGTGGTTCCGATGACTCAGGAGCCGATCACGCCGATCCCGCCGATGGCCGATCTGGATCCGCGGAAGGTGGCGCTCGGGGAGAGGCTGTTCAGCGACGTTCGCCTGTCCGGCGACGGCGCGCGGAGCTGCCTGTCATGCCACGACACGCGCACCAACGGTGCGGACGACAACCGGCGCGATCCGGGGCCCGATGGGTCGGAGCTTTCGCTTAACACCGATACGGTCTTCAATTCCGCCCTCAGCTTCCGGCTGAACTGGGAGGGCAACTACCGCACGCTGCAGGCGCAGGCCAAGGCGTCGCTGGAGAACCCCGATATCATGGCCACCAGCATCGACGATGTCCTGGCCAGGCTTCAGGCGGATCCGGAGGTGGTCAGGGAATTCCAGGAGGCCTATGGCGGCGATCCGGACCAGGACTCCCTGCTGGATGCCATCGCGACCTTCGAGCGGTCGCTGGTGACGCCGGGAAGCCGCTTCGACCTGTGGCTCGGCGGCGATGCCGATGCCCTGTCGGCGGAGGAGCTGAACGGCTACCAGCTGTTCAAGTCGCTGGGATGCGTCGCCTGTCATCAGGGGGTGAACATCGGCGGCAACCTGTTCCAGCGGCACGGCATCTTTCATCCGCTGGCATCCCCGAACCCGAAGATCCTGCGCGTGCCCAGCCTGCGCAACGTTGCGACGACGGCCCCGTATTTCCATGACGGCAGCGCGGCCACGCTCGACGATGCCGTCAGGCAGATGGCCCGGGCGCAGCTGGACCAGACGCTGTCGGACCCCCAGGTGTCCTCGATCGTCGCGTTCCTGCGCACGCTCACGGGAACCTATCGCGGCCGCCCCATCACTGCCAACGCGCCATGAGGCTGACGCCGACGGTGGTGGCCCTGCCGCTCCTTCTCCTGCTGCTGATGCTGACCTGGCTGCTGGTCCGCGGCATCAACACGGATGCCGAGCTGTTCGACCGCACGCTCGAGGCCGTCGACCAGTTCGCGATGACCAACAGCGCTCTGGGGCGCGATGTCCTGGCCACGCGGGCAGGCCTGTTGCGCACCTACGACCCGTTGGTCCGGGAGGTGAAGGGGCTGTACGATTCCCTCGACCGGCTGCGTGAAGCCGCGGCGGTGGACACGGATCTGGCGACGGCGATCGAGCGGCTCGCGACCTCGGTCGGCCAGCAGGAGCAACTGGTCGAGCTGTTCAAGAGCGACAACGCCCTGCTGCAGAATTCCCTCGCCTATTTCGGGCGCTTCAGTGCCAACCTCGGCACCGCAACCGCAGACGGGCCGCTGATCGCGGATGTCAGCGGCCTGGCCGCGGCCATCCTGCATCTCTCGCTCGACACCTCGCCGGCGACCGCACGAGAGGTCCAGGACCGGCTGGACAGCCTGTCGCAGCTGATGCCGTCCTTCAACGACGTCAACGCCGCGAAGGGGCTGCTGGTGCACGGCCAGATGCTGCACAACCTGCTGCCCGCGACCGACGGCCTCCTGAAAGCCCTGTTCGCCCTGCCGATCCGCCAGGATCAGGTCGCCCTTCGCAACATGATCGTGCGGCACCAGATCCATTCGCGGGATTCGGCGCGGCAATACCGGCTGGTGCTGTATGCCGTGGCGGTGATGCTGCTGGCGCTCCTGATCCATCTCGGGCTGCAGCTTCGCGAGCGGGCGATGGCCCTGCGGGACCGGGCCGCGTTCGAGCATTTCGTGGCCGGCATCTCGACGCGCTTCATCAATGCGCAGCCGCAGCAGGTCTCCGCCCATGTCGAGCAGTCGCTGGCGGAGCTGGCGCAGCGGGTCGGCGCCGACCGCGCCTATTTCGTGTGGCGCAGCCCCCAGACCCAGCGATATCTGTGGAGCCGCGACGGCGGCCCCTATCCGCCGAACTGGCCGGACCAGGCCCTGGCCCTGGCGGCCCGGTTCGACCCGACCAAGGACGGGGTCATCCACATCCGGCGGGTGGACCGCCTGCCGTCCGGTGCCGACCGGGACGCCCTCGCCGATGCCGGCCTGTCCAGCTGGGCTTGCGTTTCGCACCGGAACGCGGGCGCCATCGTCGGCCTGCTGGGGTTTGACGTGCTCGGCCCCTTCGCCGTGATGCGGCACAGCGAGTTCGGCCTGCTGCGCATGGCGCTCGACGCCCTCACCAACGCGGTCGGGCGCGAGCAGCTGGAACAGGAGCGGACACGCCTCGAATCCCGTCTCCAGCAGGCCCGCCACATGGAAACGGTGGGCGTCTTCGCCAGCGGCATCGCCCACAATTTCAACAATATCGTCGGTGCGATCCTCGGCTACACCGAGATGGCGGAAGGCCAGGTCGAACCGGACAGCCGGCCTGCCCGCAACCTCAGGGAAATCCGCCGGGCGGGGGAGCGGGCGCGCGATCTGATCGAACAGATCCTGACCTTCGGCCGGCGTCGCCAGCTGGGCCGCAGGGCCGTCGGCATCCCGGCCCTGGTCGCGGAGGCGGCGTCGCTGCTCCGGGCCTCCCTGCCGTCGGCGGTGGAGCTGACGGTGCACGCGGTCCCGGAGGGTGCGGTGGTGCTCGGCGATCCCGGCCAGCTGCAGCAGGTCATCCTCAATCTCTGCAACAACGCGTCGCAGGCGATGGACGAAGCCGGGACCATCGACATCGAGAGCGAGATCTACGACGTCACCGCGGAAAGCCCGCTGCCGCATCGGGAGTTGGCCTCTGGACGCTACGCGGTGCTGTCGGTCAGCGACCACGGGCGCGGCATGGACCAGGCGACCCTGGAGCGGATCTTCGAGCCGTTCTTCACCACCCGGCTGGCCGGCAACGGCCTCGGCCTGGCCACGGTGCAGGAGATCGTCCGCGAGCATGGCGGGACGGTGGTCGTGCAAAGCAAGCCGGGCTTCGGCAGCCGGTTCGAGGTCTGGCTGCCCTGCGTCTCCGCGGCCGAGCTGGAGATGACGCCGGATCAGGACACGCCCGATGCCATCCCCTTCGGGCGCGGCGAGACGGTGCTGGTGATCGACAGCGACCGGGACCGGCTGCTGCGCGACGAGGAGATGCTGGCGGCGCTCGGCTACGAGCCCGTCGGCTTCGCCCGCGCGGCCGGCGCCCTGGCTGCCTGCAAGGAGGCGCCGGACCGCTTCGACGCGTTGCTGGTGAGCCATCCGGCGTCGGCCGCGGCCGCGCTGGCCCTCGCGAAGGAGCTGCACGGGATCGCACCGTCCCTGCCGGTGCTGCTGGCGGCGAACTCGGTCGACGACTTCAATGCGCGTGATCTGGTGGATGCCGGCGTCGACGAGGTCGTGCGTCAGCCTTTGGCGTCTTCCGAAATCGCCGCCGCCCTGGCGCGGTGCCTGCCGGCGGCTGCGGAACGCCCCGTATCGGCATCCTGATCCATCGTCCCGATCCGCGACGCTGCGGCCGCTACGCCGGTAACGACGATCGGCCATAAGGCAATCATCCGGTGGCTGTGTCCCTCTAAGCCCAATACCCGATGGCCGGATCCTGTCTCCGATCATGCCCTGGCGCAGTTATGCCGGCCCGCACAGCGGTGTTCCCCTGCATCCGGGTTGGTGCTAGGAGGAGGCAGGATGTCGGGAGCGCGAATCTCTCCGCCCCGACCGCCCCGCGAGCACGAGAGGTCGACTGAGGCATGCAGGCGCGCATTTATCGCCGGTCGAAGACCGCAATGCAGAGCGGTCGCGGCAAGATCCACGACTGGGTCCTGGAGTACGAGCCGGCCACGCCGCGCCGGCCCGAGCCGCTGATGGGCTGGGTCGCGTCGGGCGACACGCTGAACCAGGTGCAGCTGGCCTTCCCGACCAAGGAGGAGGCGGTGGCCTTCGCCGAGCGCAAGGGCATGGTCTATTCGGTGCAGCAGGAGCATGAGCGCCGGGTGGTGCCGCGCAACTACTCTGACAACTTCCGGCCGCGGCCGACGCGCTGAGCGCAGGCGGGCCGGTCCGCGACGGAAGGGCTTGGCGCTTCATATTGAAATGGAGTACCGAGACGGCCACGACCCCATAGCTCAGTGGATAGAGCAACCGCCTTCAATCGGGAGTGCGCCGCCGGAAACGGCGGACGTAGAACCTGTCAAATTCGGGGAACCCCCAGCCGCCTTGCGGCGGGCAATCCCGAGCCAAGCCCGGCCGATGCCGGGAAGGTGTAGAGACTAGACGGCAGGCGCCTAACGGCAGGAATGCCCAGGGCGAAGGGATAGTCCAGACCACGAACGCCGGTTGCGGCGGCGGCGGAAGCCGAAGTGGGATGCTAAGCGGTAGGTCGCAGGTTCAAATCCTGCTGGGGTCGCCACTCCATCCAGGCTGGGTCGGGTGGGAGGCAGGGCTATCCTCCTGCCTCCGTCGCGATCATTCTGCCGCCAGACCCTCGGCCCGGCTCGGCGTCAGCCGGACCTCGCCGCCGATCTGCTGCGGGTTCTTCAGCAGATTCAGGATCGGGCAGTTGCGCTCCACCGCCTCCTGCAGGGCGTCGATCTCTTCCCGGCTGGCGGATGAGGTGACGTTCACGGTGTAGGTGATGTCATGGGGATAGATCGGCACCTGCTCGAAGCCCGGACGCCCGGCGCGCGGGTCGATCTGCCCCCGGATCTCGACATCCAGGGATTCGAGCGGCACGCCGCGGTCGGCGGCCTGGATCAGGAAGATGTGCGTCAGGCAGCTGCCGAGCACGCCGAGCTGCAGCTCGGGTGAGCTGGGGCCGAGGTCGTAGCCGGCGAAATCCGCCTCGCTGTCGCTGATCACCTGAAAGTCGCGGATGCGGATGCGGCGGATGCCGCTGCGGCCCTCGGCGCGCACCTGCGCCGTCAGGGTTTTCGGGCCGGAGTCGCCGGCGGCGATGCGAGCCTTGCGGGCGGTGATCGCCTCGCGCTTCTGGCCGAGATAGTCGTTGAGCGTGCTCATCTTCGAATTCCCATGGGTCGGAAGGGCGGTCGGTCAGTCGGCCTTGGCGACGGCGGCGTAGCTGGTCTTCGGCTGCAGGACCAGGCCGTCGACCGTGCTGCGGTGGGCGGCGACCAGGGTCTGCTGGAACAGCAGGACAAAGGGTCCTTCGGCCTGGACCTTCCGCTGCAGGTCGCCGTACAGCGCGGCACGCTTGCCGGCATCGGGCTCGCGCAGCGCCTCGGTTACGGTCTGGTTCCAGCCGGCATCCTGCCAGCGGTTGCGCCAGGCCAGCGTCTTCGGCGCGGTCGCGTCATTGACGTCCTTGTCGAAGGCGAAGGCGTCGGCATTGCTGTGCGGGTCGCGGTAGTCCGGGCCCCAGGTGCCGATGTAGATGTCATGCGTGCGGGCCCGGTATTTGGTGATGGTCTGCTTGCCGTCACCGGGCAGGATCTCCAGCCGGATTCCGGCCCGGGCGAAGCTGGCCTGCAGCGCCTGGGCGATGTCGGCGAAGGGGGCGACGTTGCGCACGTCGATGGTGACGCTGAAGCCGTCGCGCAGCCCGGCCTGGGCCAGCAGGGCCTTGGCCCGCCCGACGTCCAGCCGGTAGGGGGTGTCGTCGATGGCGCCGAGATAGCCCGTCGGCAGGAAGCTCTGGCGCACGGTGTAGGTGCCGCTCAGCAGGGCGTTCTCGATGCCCTGGTAGTCGACCAGCCACTTCAGGGCCTCGCGCACCTCGGGCTTGGCGAGGTTGGGGTTGGTCTGGTTCAGGCCGAGATAGAGCAGCAGGTCGCCGTCCTCGCTCTGCAGCGCCACGCCGGGCGCGTCCTTCAGGGACAATATCTGGTCGCGGGTCAGGTCGCGGGCGTAGTCGACATCGCCCTTTTCCAGCAGCAGGCGCTGGGTGGCCGGCTCCGGCACGTGCAGGAACACCAGATGTGGCGTCTTGGGGCCGCCGTCCTGGGCGTGCGGGTTGGCGTCCAGCACCACCCGCTCATTCGGCACCCAGCGCTGCAGGGCATAGGGGCCGGTGCCGGCGCTGTGGCCCTTCAGCCAGGCGTTGCCGAGGTCGCCGCCCACATCATGGGCCTGGACCTCCTTGGCGTCGACGATCGAGGCCACGCCCGCGGTCAGCGTGTTGAGGAAGAAGGTCGGTGCCACCGCGTGGTCGATCCGGATCTCCAGCGTGCGGTCGTCGACCGCCCGGATCCGGTCCGCCGCATTGTCCGGGGTGAAGCCGAACTGGGTCAGGATGAAGGCCGGCGACTTGTTCAGCCGCACCGACCGCTGCAGCGACCAGGCGGCATCCTGGGCCGTCACCGGATTGCCACTGGCGAAGGCCACGCCGGGCTTCAGCGTGAAGCGGTAGGTCAGCCCGTCATCGCTAATCGACCAGCTTTCGGCCAGGTCGCCGACGATGGTCGGGTCGGCGGCGCTGCGATACCCCACCAGCTGGTCGTAGAGATTGCCGGTGACCTCGCCGACGCCGGGCTCGAAGGCTTCGGCGGGGTCGAGCGAGATGAACTGGTCGATCTGCTTGGCCACCACGATGGTGTCGCGCGGGGTGCCGGCATGGGCGGCGCCGAGGCCGGGCAGGATCAGCAGGGCGCCGAGCAGCGGCGCCGCGAAACGACTCATGGGACTCTCCGTGAGATCGTGTGAGGGGATTTAACGGAGTAAATTGTATAAATAATATTCTATTGACAGTAGAATGTGTATTTCATGAGATAACAACATGAATCTTTGACCTATGGCCGGCCGGCCACGGTCCGACCCCGCACGTCATCCCGGGATGAACGGCATGAGCTATGTCCTGAGCCTGCTCGACAAGAGCCCGATCGATGGCGGCGAAGGCGCCTCCGAGGCGCTGGCGCGAACCGTCGCCCTGGCGCAGCGGGCGGAGCGCTGGGGCTTCCACCGCTTCTGGGTGGCCGAGCACCACCACACGGCGCAGCTGGCGAGCTCGTCGCCCGAGGTGCTGATCGCCTATCTGCTGGCCCACACCCGGACCATCCGCGTCGGCTCCGGTGGGGTCATGCTGCAGCATTACAGCCCCTACAAGGTGGCCGAGAACTTCAACCTGCTCGCGGCGCTGGCGCCGGGCCGGGTCGATCTCGGGATCGGCAAGGCGCCGGGCGGGCTGCCGCTGTCGACCCGGGCGCTGCAGGCTGCGATCGATCCGGCGCGCAAGCCCGGCTTCGCCGAACAGCTGGCCCAGCTCGACGCCTTCCTCGACGACACCATCGCCGATGCCGACCCGCTGGCGGGCGTCAGCGCCACGCCGCGGCCCGCGGTCCCGGCCCAGCGCTTCCTGCTCGGCGCCAGCGTCGAGAGCGCGCAGCTGGCGGCAGCCGAGGGCTGGGCCTTCGTCCATGCCAGCCACATCAATGGCGATCCTGTTCTGCTCGAACAGGTGTTCGCGGCCTATCGCGCCGTCAGCGGCGGCAAGGCGCCGCTCCTGGCCGTCGGCATCATCGTGGCCGAGACCGAAGCGCGGGCCGAACGGCTGGCCGCCGGGCTGCAGCACTTCAAGGTGCATGTCGACAATGGCCAGAGCGTGAATGTCGGCAGCATCGCCCAGGCCGAGGAATATGCCCGCCAGGCCGGCGCGAAGCAGTACCGGATCGAGGAGAAGCCCTCGAGCGTAATCCACGGCACCGCGGAGCGGGTGCGGGCCGAGCTGGACCGGCTGCACCGCCAGCACGGCGTCCGCGAATTCATCATCGACACCCCGATCGCCGCCGCCGCCGAGCGCCTGGTCTCGATCGAACTGCTCGCCCAGGCGCACTTCGCGCTCGCGGCCTGATCCCTTTCCGTGTCCAAGGACATCGTCGCATGAGCAAGTCTCAGATCACCTTCGGCGTCATGCTGCAGGGCCCCGGCGGCCACATGAATGCGTGGAAGCACCCCAGCGTGCCGGCCGATGCCAGCGTCAATTTCGGCTTCCTGCTCGACGCCGCCCGCAAGGCCGAGGCGGCGGGCATCGCCTTCGCCTTCATCGCCGACGGGCTGTACATCAACGAGAAGTCGATCCCGCATTTCCTGAACCGGTTCGAGCCGATCTCGATCCTGTCGGCCCTGGCGGCGGTGACCTCGAAGATCGGTCTGGTCGGCACGCTGTCGACCTCCTACAGCGACCCGTTCACGGTGGCCCGCCAGTTCGCCACCATCGACGCCATCAGCGGCGGCCGGGCCGGCTGGAACGCCGTGACCTCACCGCTGGAGGGCTCCGGCCGGAACTACAGCCGCGAGCATCCGGAACACGGGCTGCGCTACGAGATCGCCGAGGAATATCTCGAGGTGGTCAAGGGCCTGTGGGACAGCTGGGACGACGACGCCTTCATCCGCGACCGCGCCACCGGCCGCTTCGTCGACTTCACCAAGATGCGGCGGCTGAATCACCAGGGCCGGTTCTTCTCGGTCGAAGGGCCGTTGAACATCAGCCGCTCGGCGCAAGGGCAGCCCGTGCTGTTCCAGGCCGGCGCCTCCGATGACGGCATCCGGCTGGCGGGGCATCACGCCGATGCCGTCTTCACCAATGGCGGGCCGATCGAGGACGCCAAGGTGTTCTACAAGCAGGTCAAGGACAGCGCCGTGGCCCATGGCCGCCGGCCGGAACATGTCCGGATCTTCCCGGGCATCGGCCCGATCGTCGGCCGCACGGCGGCGGAGGCGGAGGAGAAGTACCGCGCCATCCGCGACCTGCTGTCGGTGGAGGAGGCGCTGCTGTATCTCGGCCGCTTCTTCGACCATCACGACTTCAGCCAGTACCCGCTGGACGGGCCGTTCCCGGATCTCGGTGACCTCGGCAAGAACAGCTTCCGCGCCACCACCGACACGATCAAGCGCACCGCGCGCGAGCGCAACCTGACCCTGCGCGAAGTGGCGCTGGAGACGGCAACGCGACGGGCGCTGATCGGCACGCCGGAGACGGTGGCGGACGAGTTGATCCGCTGGGTGGAGGAGGGGGCGGCCGACGGCTTCATCCTCGGCTTCCCGGTGCTGGGCGAAGGGCTGGACGATTTCACCCGCCACGTGCTGCCGCTGCTGCAGGAGCGCGGCCATTACGATCCGGTGCTGCGCGGCACGACGCTGCGGGAGAACCTCGGCCTGCCCTATCGCGAAAGCCGCTATGCCGGAGGGCCGGCGCGCGAACCGGCCGCGGCCGGGCAGGGCGCGCGCCGATGACCGACAGCATCCGCATCGCCGGCCCGGAGGACGCGCCGGCGCTGCTCGACCTGCTGAATGCGGCCTACCAGCCGCTGCGGGAGATGGGCATCCGTTTCACCGCGGTCACCGCCGATCTCGACCTGGTGCGGCGCATCATCCGGCGCCACACCACCTTCCTGCTGGAGCGGGACGGGGAAGCGATCGCCACGGTGTCGGTGCGCTTCCCCTGGCCGATGGGTGAGGGGCACCTCGCCAGCTATCCCTTCATCCATTGGTTCGCGGTGGCGCCGCAGTTGAAGCGCCAAGGCATCGGCGCCGCGCTGCTGGACCATGTCGAGGCCGATTTCCTGCGCGACCGCATCAAGGCACCGGCCGTCTACCTCGCCACCGCCACGCGCCATCCCTGGCTGGCCGGCATCTACGAGCGCCGCGGCTATGGGGCGTTCCACCGCCAGCCGAGCAGCCGGGGCGAGGAGATGGTGTTCCTGCGCAAGATCCTGCTGCCGGAGATCTACAACGATCTCGAGGTCGGCGAGCTGGCGCATGCCTTGTCGCCGGTGCCCGCAGCGGTGCTGGCGGAGGTCCGGGCGGGATGAGCGGCGGAACTGACATCGCCGCGGGCGTCGAAGCCCATCGCGAGGAGATGGTGGCGCTGCGCCGCGACCTGCACCGCCATCCGGAACTGGCCTATGCGGAACGGCGCACCAGCGACCTGGTCGCGCAGTCGCTCTCCGACTGGGGCTACCAGGTCAGCCGCGGCCTGGGCGGCACCGGTGTGGTCGGGACGCTGGTGCTGGGCGACGGTCCGCGGTGCGTCGGCATCCGCGCCGACATGGACGCGCTGCCGATCGTCGAGGCCACCGGCCTGCCTTATGCCAGCGGCACATCGGGGGTGATGCATGCCTGCGGCCATGACGGCCACACCGCCAGCCTGCTGACCGCCGCCCGGGTGCTCGCCGAACGGCGGGACTTCTCCGGCACGCTGAACCTGATCTTCCAGCCGGCGGAGGAGGGTGGCGCCGGCGCGCGGCGGATGATCGAGGACGGGCTGTTCGAGCGCTTCCCCTGCGATGCCGTGTTCGGGCTGCACAACTGGCCCGGCGTGCCGACCGGCCAGTTCGGCTTCGTCACCGGACCGGCCATGGCCGCGGCCGACCGGGTCGTGATCCGGGTGGTGGGCAAGGGCGGCCACGGCGCGGCACCGCACCAGACCGTCGATCCGGTGGTGGCCGGCGCCTCGCTGGTGATGGCGCTGCAGAGCGTGGTGTCGCGCAACGTCGACCCGCTGGACGCCGCCGTGATCACCGTGGGATCGATCCATGGCGGCCTCGCCGCCAATGTCATCCCGGACAGCGTCGAGCTGCAGATCACGGTCCGCACCTTCAAGCCGGAGGTGCGCGACCGGATCGAGGCCCGCATCACCGCCCTGGCTCGGGCCCATGCCGAAAGCTATGGCGCCGTCGCGGAGATCGACTATCGCCGCGGCTATCCGGTGCTGGTCAACCATGCCGATGAGACCGAGTTCGCACGCCGGGTCGCTGCCGAACAGTTCGGCCCGGAGCGGATCCAGGCCGGCTTCCCGCCGATCACCGCCAGCGAGGATTTCGCCTATATGCTGCAGGAGCAGCCGGGCAGCTATCTCTTCCTCGGCAACGGCGACAGCGCCGCCCTGCACAGCCCGCGCTACAATTTCAACGACGAGATCCTGCCCGTCGCCGCCCGCTACTGGGTGGCGCTGGCGGAGCGGTATCTGGCGGCGTAGGGGCGCATTCCCCCTTCACCGTCATTGCGGGCGCAGCGAAGCAATGACGGTGAAGGGACAGGATCACGCCGTCCGGCGGACCGCCGGGGCCAAGGCGCTGATGTCCTTCCTGAAGGGCAGCGTGCCGTGGATCTCGGGGTCGACCGCGGTGTCGAACAGCGCGGTGTAGCCGGAGCGGAGATAGAGGCCGGCGGCCTCCGGTTGGCGGAAGCCGGTGGTCAGGTACAGCTGGGTGTAGCCCTGCCGCGCCGCCTGGGCCTCCAGCTCGTCCAGCACCCGGCGCGCCAGGCCCTGGCGGCGAAGGTCGACATGGGTCCAGACCCGCTTCATCTCGGCGGTGGTGTCGTCATAGCGCTTGAAGGCGCCGCCGGCGATGGCGACGCCGTCGCGCAGCAGCAGTAGGAAATTGCCGTCCGGCGGCGCGAACAGCTCGGCCGGATAGCGGTTCATCTCCTTGATCCCGTCCCCGGCGCCCCAATAGTCGCCGTAGCGCGTCTCGTATTCCTGGGTCAGGGCCTGGATCAGCGGCTGCGCCTGCGGGTCCAGGGGGCTGGTGTAGAGGAAGCTGTCGGTCATCTCGGTCATGCCTGTGCGGGACGGGTGAGGGCGGCCGCGACGCCAGAAGGGCCGCGGCCGCTGGCTGGGCACTTAGACCTTGGGCAGGCCGGGTGGGTTGGTCCGGGACTGGGCGACGGCCTCGGCGGTCAGGTTCCAGCGGGCCAACGCCTCGGCATATTTGCCGTTCGCGATCAGCCCGTTGATCGCCGCCGTCAGGGCGTCGGCCAGGCCGCTGCCCTTGCGGGTGGTGATCGCGATCTCCGCCGTCAGCGGCCAGCCGCCGTTGATGACGCCGACCTGGCGGGTCTTGCCGCCGACGGCCGCGGAATAGGCCAGGCGGGAATTCGGGTTGACCTCCACATCGGCGCGGCCGGACTGGAGGGCGAGCAAGGATGCCCCATTGTCTTCGAAATACAGGAATTCAGCCGGCTTCAGGCCGGCCGCGACGTTCTGGCGATTCCATTCCAGCACGATCTTTTCCTGGTTGGTGCCGGCGCCGACGATGACCTTGAGCCCGGCGATGTCCTTGGGCTCCTTGATCGACTTGATCGGGCTGTTCAGCGCGACATAGGCGCCGAGCACGTCCTGGCGGTAGGAGGAGAAGTCGAAGCGCTGCTTGCGCTCCTCGGTCACCGTCACGTTGCTGATGACGGCGTCGAACTTGCCGGAGGTCAGGCCCAGCGGCCAGTCGTCCCAGGCCACCGGCACGAACTCCACCTTCCGGCCCAGGCCTTCCGCCACCAGCGAGGCGAGGTCGGCATCGGTGCCGATAACGGTCTTGGCGTCGGTGGCATAGGTGTTCAGCGGCGGGTCGCCGACGCTGACACCCACGGTGAAGACCCCGTCCTTGACGAATTTGAAGCCGGCGGGGATGGAGGCCGCGGCGGCATCGATCCTGGTGGTGTGGACGCGGCCGGCCTGTTCGGGGCTGAGGTCGAAGGCCTTGGTCTGGGCGGCGGCGCCGAAGGCCGTGAGGAGGGCGGCGATGCCGATGGCCGCGGCTGCCGCGTTCCGGCGGATGGACATGGTGTGACTCCTGGTCTTGAGGCGGTTGGAACCGGCCGCGGTGACGCGGACGGCACGCGGCGGCGTGAAGAACCCGGTGGTCCGGGAAGGGGGCTAGAGCACCTTGGCCAGGAACTCGGCGGTGCGGGCGTGCTTCGGCGCGGTGAACACCTGCGACGGCGGGCCCTGCTCCAGGATTCGGCCGGAATCCATGAACACCACGGTGTCGGCGACCTCGCGGGCGAAGCCGATCTCGTGGGTGACGATGACCATCGTCGTCCCGGACCTGGCGAGGTCGCGGATGACGTCCAGCACCTCGCCGACCAATTCCGGGTCGAGGGCCGAGGTCGGCTCGTCGAACAGCAGCACCTTGGGCTTGAGCGCCAACGCCCGGGCGATGGCGACGCGCTGCTGCTGCCCGCCCGACAGGCGGCGGGGATAGGCATGGGCCTTGTCGCTGAGGCCGACCCGGGCCAGCAGGGCCAGGGCATCCTGCGTCGCCGCCGCCTTCGACTGCCGGCGGACCGTGACCGGGGCCTCGATCACGTTCTCCAGCACGGTCAGGTGGGGGAACAGGTTGAAGGTCTGGAACACCATGCCGACATCGACGCGGCGCTTCAGGATCTCGGCCTCCTTCAGCTCGTACAGCGTGTCGCCCTTCTCGCGGTAGCCGAGCAGGTCGCCGTCGATGGTGACGAAGCCGGTGTCGACCTTCTCCAGGTGGTTGATGCTGCGCAGCAGCGTCGACTTGCCGGAGCCGGAGGGGCCGAGGATGACGGTGACGTCGCCGGACGGGACGGTCAGGCTGATGTCATCCAGCACCTTCAGGGCGCCGAAGCTCTTCGACACGCGATGGATCTGCACCTCGCCGGTGGCGCCGGTCGGCTGCTGCCAGGCGGCGACGGCCTTCGGCGCGACGGCGGGCACGGAGAGGGGGTTGTGATTCTCGATCTCTGCCGGGACCGGCGCGGCCACGCGGCCGGCGCGCCATGCCTTCAGCCGCTGGATCGGCGTCGGCGGCAGGGTGCGCAGCGCGCCGCGGGCGAAATGGCGCTCGACGTAGAACTGGAGGACCGACAGGCCGGTCATGATGATCAGGTACCAGACCGTGGCGACCATCAGCAGCGGGATGACCGCGAGGTTGCGCCGGTAGATCACCTGCACGGTGTAGAACAGTTCCGGCAGCGCCAGCACGTAGATGATCGACGTGCCCTTCGCCAGGCCGATGATCTCGTTGAAGGCGGTCGGCAGGATCGCCCGCATCGCCTGCGGCAGCACGATGCGCAGGGCCTGGCGCGACCGCGGCAGCCCCAGCGCGGCGGCGGCCTCCAGCTGCCCCTGGTCGACCGACAGGATGCCGCCGCGGATGATCTCGGCCGAGAAGGCGGCCTGGTTCAGGCTGAGGCCCAGGATGGCGGCGGCGAACGGCCCCAGCAGCGCGACCGTCGGGTATTCCGCGAAGACGATTTCGGTGAAGGGGATGCCCAGCCAGACCGTCTCGTAGAGGTAGCCGAGGTTGAACAGGATCAGCAGCAGCACGATCAGCGGGATCGACCGCAGCAGCCAGATATAGCCCCAGGCCAGGCCCGACAGCAGCGGCGATTTCGAGACCCGCGCCAGGGCCAGGGCGGTGCCCAGCAGGAAGCCCAGCGCCGATCCGATGACCGTCAGCAGCAGGGTGCGGCCCAGCCCGCTGATCACCGGCTCGGCGAAGAACCACTCGGCGAAGACGTCCCATTCCCAGCGCGAATTGGTCAGGATCGACTGCAGCACGGCGATGATGACGACCGCCGCGAACAGGGTGCCGGCGAGGCGGCCGGGGTGGCGGGCGCCGACGATCCGGTGCCCGGAATAGTCGCGCGGCTTGGCTGGATCCGGCCAGCGAACCTGCGGCTCCGCGGCCTTGGGGATCGGACGGATCCGGGGGCTGGCTTCGATCTCGGCGTCGCGGGTGGTCATGCGGCCTCGCGGGAAGCTCGATGTCGGAAGGGGATTGCCATGGAATCGGGGTGCAGCCGGGCGGGCAGGCGCCGCAGCGGCCCGCCACGGGACGGGTCGGGCGCCGGCACCACGCCCGGGCGGCGCGGTTCGGCGCCGCACGCCACGATCACGGAGGAAGGCCTATAGAACATATTTTATCTGCATAATTATCAAGATTCACATCTCTATTGCGCATATGTATTTTCAAACTGTCAATTGAGATTGTATATGTGATGGCGCTTTCGGCCTGGTCGGGCGGGACCATCACAGTTTTGCGAGGGAGAATTGGGTGTGACCGTTTCCAGGAAGGCGGCAGCCGCCGCGATCGCTGTCCTCTTCGTCGCCCTGGGGTTCGGCGGCGCGGCCTCGGCCCAGACCTTCGACCTCAGCCCGGAGCAGCCGGACCGCGTTCGGGCGCAGAAGGACGACGCGATCGCCGCGTCCCTGCCGAAGGACTTCAAATTCGTCGAGGACGGGGCCCTGACCATCGCAGTCGCGCCGAGCACGCCGCCGATCGCCACCTATGCCACGGATGCGCGGACCGTGGTCGGCGCCGACCCCGATCTGATCCAGCTGGTCGCCGATGTCCTCGGCCGGCGCCTGGTGCTGGTGCCGATCGCCTGGGAGGACTGGCCGCTGGGCCTGGTCTCCGGCAAGTTCGACGCCGTCGTGTCCAATGTCGGGGTGACGGAGGAGCGCAAGCAGCGCTTCGACTTCTCGACCTACCGCAAGGGCCTGCACGGCTTCTACGTGAAATCCGACAGCCCGATCCAGGCGATCCGCGAGCCGAAGGACATCGCCGGCCTCAAGATCATCACCAGCCCCGGCACCAACCAGGAGAGGATCCTGCTGGAATGGAACCGGCAGAACCTCGCCGCCGCCGACCTGCTGTACTACGAGGACGTGGCCGCCTGGCCGCTGGTCATCCAGTCCGGCCGCGCCGATGCGGAGTTCAGCGTCAACTCCGCCCTGGCCTACCAGGCCGCCCGGAACGGCCATCTCAAGCCGGTCGGGACCGTCAGCTCAGGCTGGCCGCTGGCGGCGGAGGTCGGCATCACCACGCGCCGGGGCAGCGGCCTCGCGGCCCCCTTCACCGCGGCGATCAATGCGGTGATCGCAGACGGCAAATATGCCCAGGCGCTCTCCCGTTGGAGCCTGGGCGAGGAGGCGGTGGATGTGGCCCAGACCAACCCGCCCGGCCTGCCGAAATTCTGACGCCCGCCCAGCCCTACCCAGCGACAAGGACCGGATCATGGGATCATTCCCGATCACCCTCGACCATGCGGGTTTCCTGACCCCGGGCAGCTACCCGGATGACGACCCCCATGACGGGCTGGAGAAGACGCTGCGCCTGTTCGCCTTCGGGGAAGACCTCGGCTTCGACAGCGCCTGGGTCCGGCAACGGCATCTCGAACCCGGCGTGTCGTCGGCGTCGGTGTTCCTGGCCGCCGCCAGCCAGCGCACCAGCCGCATCCAGCTCGGCACCGCGGTGATCCAGATCGGCTATGAAAGCCCGTACCGCCTGGCCGAGGACCTCTCCACCGTCGACGTGCTGTCGCGCGGCCGTCTCAATGTCGGGCTCAGCGCCGGCGTGCCGCCGCATGCCGACCTGCTGGGCCCGCGCGTCTTCGATGGCGACTGGATCGGCTACGACCTGTCCTACGGCCGGGTGGAGCGCCTGGCCGAGAATCTGCGCGGGACCTATCTCGGCGATCCCGACCGGGTGATCGTCAATGCCGCCGGCCGCCATCGGCCCCGGCTGCAGCCGCATGCAGCGGGGCTGGTCGACCGGCTGTGGTACGGCGGCGGGTCGCTGCGCTCGGCCGGCTGGGCCGGCCGCAGCGGCCTCAACCTGCTGATCGGCAACGTCACCTCCGGCGAGGACACCGACGACTTCTTCGTGGCCCAGCGGCGCCAGCTCGATGCCTACCGCGCCGCCTACCGGGGTTTGCGCCCGGCGCGCGTGGCCCTGGGCCGGGTGATCGTGCCGACCGACAGCGCCGATGCGCGCACCCGGGCCCGATACGCGGAGTTTGCCGCCAGCCGCCACGAGCGCCCCCTGAAGCCCCAGGGCGAGCGGCGGATGCTGTTCGCGCCGGATCTGGTCGGGACGTCCGACCAGATCCTCGAGGCCCTGGCACGGGACCCCGTCCTCGCCGAAGTCCGGGAGCTGCGGCTGGAACTGCCCTACGAGTTCGAACTTCACGACTACGAGCAGATTCTCCACGACGCCATCGATCACATCCTGCCGCAGCTCGGCTGGCACGGCCCGGACCGCCAGCCCCTGGTGAAGCGCCACCAGGCGTTCTGACACGGCCAATCTGCGTCGCCGGTGCCTTCTCAGCACGCATCGGGTGTGGTCCAGTACGCGCCGCCGGTTGCGTTGCCGGCGTGCAGTCGGAGCGTTCCTCGATGCCGCAAAGCGTCCTCATCACCGGTGCCGGCGGCAATCTGGGCCGCAAGCTGACGGCCCATCTGCTGGCGGGAGACTGGTGCGAGCGCGTGGTCGCCGTCGACCGCGTCGGCCACGCGCCGGCTGCCGATGATCCGCGGGTGCGGCCGGTCGAGGCCGAACTGACGGACCCGCTCGACAGCCGCTGGCGCGAGGCGCTGCAGGGCGTCGACGCCGTGGTCCATCTCGCCGCGCAGAACCCGTTGCCCGATGCGTCCTGGGCGGAGGCGGCGGCGTCGTTCGACATGACGGCGAACCTGGTCGGGGCAGCGGCCGAGGCCGGCGTCCGGCGGCTGGTGTTCGCGTCGTCCAACCATGTGATGGGGCAGTACAAGGACCCGCCGCTGGCCGACGGGCTGGAGGCGGGCGGGCTGCGCACCGACCTGCCGCCGGGCCCCGGCACGCGGTGGTTCAACGGCCAGCAGACCGTGCAGGACTTCGGCTATGCCGCGTCGAAGCTGATGGGCGAGCGGATCTGCAATGCGCGCGCGGCGCTGTCGGGCGGCGCGTTCACCACCGTCAGCGTGCGCATCGGCTGGTGCCAGCCCGGCGCGAACCTGCCGGAGACGCTGAGCGCCGCGGGCGTCCCTGGCGGCGCGGCCGGGGCCGACCCGGACGAGGTGCGCAACCTGCGCTGGTTCCGCAACATGTGGCTGTCCAACCGCGACCTGCTGGCGGTGATCGAGCGCGCGCTGGTGGCCGATGCGGCCGGCTGGCCGGCGCCGGGCATCGTGGTCAACGGCATGTCGGCCAATTCGGGCATGCCGTGGGACATCGAGACCACGCGCCGGCTGATCGGCTATCAGCCGCAGGACAACGTCTGGGACCACGTCGGCTGAGGTCTCCGGGTCAGGCCCGGGTCAGCTGGCCCAGGGCAGCGAGTAGGTCTTCACATTGGTGAAGCTCTTCATCGCCTCGACCACGCCTTCCTTGTGGCCGTTGCCGGAATCCTTGATCCCGCCGAAGGGCGATATCTCGGTGCGGTAGCCCGGAACCTCCCACAGGTTGACCGTGCCGACATCCAGCCCGTTGACATAGGCGACCATGCGGTCGAGCCGGTTGGTGCAGACGCCCGAGGACAGGCCGAAGGCGGTGGAGTTCGAGATCGCCATGGTGGCGATGTCGTCATCCGGCACCCGCACGATCGGGATCACCGGGCCGAAGGTCTCCTGCATCACCAGCTCGCTTTCATGCGGCACCCGGTCGACCACGATCGGGGGCAGCAGGGCGCCCTTGCGGCCGGGGTTGTACAGCACCTCGGCCCCCAGTTCGGCGGCGTCATGGACGCGGCGCTCGAAGGTGGCCGCGGCGTGCTCATTCACCACGGTGCCGAGATCGGTGGCCGGGTCCATCGGGTCGCCGAAGCGCAGCCGCCTGGCACGCTCCAGCACCAGCGGCACGAAGCGGTCGGCGACGCCCTGCTGGCACAGGATGCGCTTCACCGCGGTGCAGCGCTGGCCGGAGTTCCGGGTGGCGCCCTGCACCGCCAGGTCGGCGGCGCGGGCGAGGTCGTCGGGGTCGAGGTCGTTCAGGATGATCAGCGGGTCGTTGCCGCCGAGCTCCAGCACCTGGCGCTTGTAGCCGGCCTTCGAGGCGATCATCTTGCCGACCGCGACGCCGCCGGTGAAGGTGATCAGGGCGATGTCCGGGTCGGTGATCATCTGGTCGCCGATCTCGGCCGGCCAGCCGGTGACGACCTGGAACATCTCCGGCGGCAGCCCGGCCTCGTACAGGATGTCGGCCAGGGCGATGGCGGTCAGCGGCGTCGCCTCGGCCGGCTTGCACACCACGCAGTTGTTGGTGGCGATCGCCGGGGCCACCTTGTGCGCCACCATGTTCAGCGGATGGTTGAACGGGGTGATGGCCGAGATCACGCCGACCGGCTGGCGCAGCGTGTAGATCTTGCGCTCCTTGCCGTGTGGGGTGACGTCGCAGGAGAAGGTCTGGCCGTCGTCGAGGATCGCCAGCTGGCCGGCCAGAGTGAAGACGTCGAAGGCGCGGCCGATCTCGTAGAGCGAATCCTTCTTCGAGATGCCGAGCTCGAGCGTGATCAGGTGGGACAGCGCGTCCCGCCGCTCGGCCAGCAGCTCCGCGGTGCGCAACAGGATGCGCTGGCGCTCGTAGCGCGACAGCTTCGGCCTGTAGGCCGCCGCGGCGGCGAAGGCCTGCCGGGCATGTTCGGCGCGGCCCGCCGGCACGGTGCCGACCAGGGTGCCGGTGTAGGGGTAGCGGATCTCGATGACCTCGTCGGTGCCGACCGACCGGCCGGCGATCCGCATCTTCTCCCGCCGCAGCGGCCGCTCGGCCGCGGGCTTGAAGGTCAGTGGGGTGACCGTGGACATGCTCGTTCCCCTCGCTTCAGGACACCGCCGCGAGGCGGGTCGCGACCTGGAAGGCATCGAAGTTGCGCAGCCCGGGGGCGTCGCCGAGGTCGGGCAGCCGGCCGTTGACGATGAAGGGGATGACCTGCTCGGTCAGGCCGCCATGCGACCGCAGCGGCTCCTTCAGCGCGCTGAGGTCGTGCCGGTCGGCGCTGGTGCCGATGACCTTGTTCTCGGCGGAGACCAGGACGATGTCGCCGATCCGGTCCGGCGGCAGTTCGAACCGGGCGCAGGCCTCCTCGCGGCCGATGGCGACGGTGATGCCGTCGACGGCCTGGAACTTCGCCAGCACCGCGGCGCGGTCGACGCTCTCCGGCAGATAGGCGGTGGCGAAGGAGCCCAGCGCGCCGTGATGGACCACATAGGGGTCGGTGATCGGCAGGATGACACGGGCCACGGACTTGCCGAGCCAGCCGTCGAGCAGCTCCTGCGCATAGATCACGTCCGGCGCGCCGCCGGCCAGGTGCTTCGGCTTCATGCCGTGGTCGGCGGTGATGACGATGGCGGCGCCGAGCGCGTCGAGCTGGCCGAGATAGCGATCGAACATGGCGTAGAAGCGGTTCGCCTCGGCATCACCCGGCGCGAATTTGTGCTGAATGTAGTCGGTGGTGGTCAGGTACATCACGTCGGGCCGGAAGTCCGCCAGCAGCCGTACCCCGGCGGCGAAGACGAACTCGCTCAGCTCCGCCGAATAGACCTCGGGCACGGCGCGGCCGAGCCATTCGCTGGCATTGTCGATGCCGTGCTCGGCCAGGGTGGTGCGGTCGGACCGCTCGGAGGAGAAGCAGACCGCCCGGCCGTCGTCGAAGCGCAGGCCGTGGCCCAGCAGGGCGCGCAGCTTGTCCTTGGCGGTGACCACCGCGACCCGGGCGCCGGCGTCGTAGAAGCCCTGGAAGATGGTCGGCGCCCGCAGGAACTTCGGGTCGTTCATCATCACCTCCTCGCCGGTCTCCCGGTCGTAGAGGGTGTTGCCGCAGATGCCGTGCACGGAAGGCGGGCGGCCGGTCGCCATCGACAGATTGTTCGGGTTGGTGAAGCTGGGGATCACGCTGTGGGCGTGCCGGCTGGTGCCCTTCTGCCGGATCGCCTGCAGTGCCGGCATCAGCCCGGCCTCGGTCGCGGCGTCGAGATAGGCGGGCTCGCAGCCATCGACGCAGATGGCGACGGCGGGCCGCTTCGGCATCGCATAGTCGCGGCCGTTGACGGTGATGGTGGGGACGCCGGTGCTGCGCGCCAGGGTCGGGGTCATGGTGTTCATCTCAGGCGGCCTGCAGCTTGCGTTCGTCGAGGGCGGAGGAGGGCGGGGCGGCGGTGGCGACGCCCATGGCCGCCAGGGCCTGGTCCGCGGCGGCGACCACGCGGCGCATGACGTGTTCGTCCAGCTGGCCGATGCAGCCGATGCGGAAGCTGTCGACCACGGTCAGCTTGCCGGGATAGATGATGAAGCCCTGGTCCTTCATCAGCGCGTAGAACCGGTCGAAGCGGAAGGCCGGGTCGGCCGGGGCGAAGAAGGTGACGATGATCGGCGACATCAAGCGGTCGCCCAGCAGCGTCTCGAAGCCCAGGCCGCGCATCCCCGCCACCACCGTGTCGCGATTGCGGGTGTACCGCGCCAGCCGGCCGGGCTGGCCGCCCTCCAGCGCATGCAGGCGCAGCGCCTCGAGGAAGGCGGCGACCGCATGGGTCGGCGGCGTGAAACGCCACTGGCCGGTCTTGTTCATGACCGCCCACTGGTCGTGCAGGTCGAGGCTGAGCGAGTGCGAGTTGCCCTTGGCCGCGGCCAGCGAATCCTTGCGGGCGACGACGAAGCCGAAGCCGGGCACGCCCTCGATGCATTTGTTGGCCGAGGACACCATCGCCTCGTAGCCGAGGGTCGCGGCGTCCAGCGGCGCGGCCCCGAACGCGCTCATCGAATCGATCAGCAGCTTGCGGCCGCGCGCCGCCGTCGCCGCCGCGATCTCCTCGATCGGGTTCAGGATGCCGGAGCTGGTTTCGCAATGGACCACGACGACATGGGTGATCGCCGGATCGGCGTCGAGCATCGCCCCGACCTCGTGGCCGCGCGGCGGCAGGTAGTCGCCCTTGTCGAGGGTGACATGGGCGCGGCCGAGATAGCCCAGGGTCCGCGTGATGCGCTGGCCGTAGGCGCCGTTCATCAGCACCAGCACCTTGCCGTCGCGCGGCACGAAGCTGCCCAGCATCGCCTCGACGGCGTAGCTGCCGCTGCCCTGAAGCGGGACGCAGTCGTAGGCGTCGCCACCGCCGGCGATCTCGACCAGGCGGCGCCGCAGCTCGGCCGTCAGGGCCCGGAATTCGCCGTCCCAGGAGCCCCAGTCGACCAGCATCGCTTCCTTGGTCGACCGGGCGGTGGTCAGGGGGCCGGGGGTCAGGAGATAGGGCTCACCACCGGCCGGTGCCGGCAACGGAATTCCCGAGAGGGGCTCGACCGCGGTCATGAGCTGGGTGTCTCCTCCAGATTGGCGCTGACGGGCTGGACTCTGTGGCAGGACCGTGCATCTGTAAAATCGATAAAAAAGATTATCATATCGATGTGACTTATATGTGATGGCGGCCGGCCTAGAGGGTTGAGACATGCAGTACGCGCAGCTCCGCGCCTTCCACGCCGTGGCCGAGCATGGCGGCTTCTCCAGGGCGGCGGAGGCGCTGCACCTGACCCAGCCGGCGATTTCCGACCAGGTGCGCCGGCTGGAGCAGGAGTTCGGCGTGACCCTGTTCTACCGGCGAGCCCGGACCGTGGAGCCGACTCCGCTGGGGCGGCGCCTGTTCAACGTGACCCGGCAGTTCTTCGCCTTTGAGCGGGATGCGCGGGACATCCTGACCTCGGCCGGCACGCTGATCTCGGGATCGCTGACCCTGGCCGCCGACGCGCCCGACCTGGCGGTCAAGCTGATCGCCGCCTTCCGCGAGCGTTATCCCGGCATCCTGGTCAACCTGATGATCGCCAATGCCCAGGAGTGCATGGAGCGGGTGCTGACCTACGAGGCCGATGCGGCGGTGACGGCGGCGCTGCTGGTCGACGGCCGGCTGGTGTCGCAGGTGCTGCGGCGGGAGCCGATCGTGGCCATCGTGCCGCGCAACCATCTCTGGGTCGGGCGGGCCGCGGTGACGCTGGCTGAATTCGCCGGCCAGCCGGTGATCTTCCGCGAATCGCGTTCGGTGACCCAGCGGCTGCTGGAGGAGGATCTGACCCGCCACGGCCTGCAGGTCGACCCGGCGATGCTGGTCGAGGGCCGAGAGGCGCTGGAGGAGGCGGTGGCCAATGCGCTGGGCATCGGCGTCATCACCCGGGCCGAGTTCAACGGCGACCCGCGGATCGTCCCGATCCCCCTGGCGGATTCGCAGGCGGAGATGGTCGAGGCGCTGGTCCGCCTCGGCGACCGACCGCCGTCGCGCCTGGTGATGGCGCTGTTCGAGACCAGCCGGGCGCCGGCTTAACTCCGCAGGCGCTTGCTCTCGGGGTCGTAGAACGGCTTCAGGCTGCAGCGCACCGGGACGGTTTCGCCGGCGATGTCGATGGCGAAGCGCGCCTGCGCCAGCCAGGCCTCGTCGATCGGGCGGCCGTTCGACTTGACCCAGCCCAACCCGACCAGGCCGCCGACCGCATGGCCATAGGCCACCGAGGTGACCTCGCCGAACGGGGCGCCGTCGGCCAGGATCAGCTCGCCACCCCAGGCCATCGGCGTCTCCGCCTCCGTCGCCAGGAACGAGACCAGCCGCCGCGACGGCGCCGCCGCCTTGGCCTCGACCAGCGCGGCGCGGCCGATGAAGTCGACGCCCTTGTCGAGCTTGACCGCGAAGCCCATGCCGGCCTGCCAGGGCGTGTCGTCCGGCGTCAGCTCGCGGCCCCAGGCGCGGTAGCCCTTCTCGATGCGCAGGGCGTCGATGGCGTAATAGCCGGCGTCCCTGAGGCCGAGATCGGCCCCGGCCGCGCCCAGCGTGTCGTAGACCGTGGCGGCGAATTCGGTCGGGACGTACAGCTCCCACCCCAGCTCGCCCACATAGCTGCGGCGCGCGGCCAGGACGGTGGCGTGGCCGATGCCGATCTCGCGGATGGCGCCGAACCGGAATGCCGCGGCGTCCAGCGCGGCGCCGCTGACCCGTTGCAGCAGGGTGCGCGACTGCGGGCCCATCACGCCGATCACGGCATGGGCCGAGGTCACGTCGGTCAGCACGGCGCGGGCCGTCTCCGGGATCTGCCGGCGGATCCAATGCGCGTCGCGGGTCGCCTGCGCCGTGCCGGTGACGAGAAGGAAGCTGTCGCGGGCCAGCCGAGCGATGGTCAGGTCGCTCTCGAAGCCGCCGCGCCTGTTCAGCAGCGGGGTGTAGACGGTCTGGCCGACCGGCACGGCGATGTCGTTGGCGCCCAGGCGCTGCAGCACCGCCTCGGCATCCGGCCCCTGCATCAGGAACTTGGCGAAGGACGTCATGTCGAAGAGGGCCACGCCCTCGCGCGCTGCCCGCTGTTCCGCCGCGACATCGGCGAACCAGTTCTGGCGGCCGAAGGAATAGTCGATGCGCCGTTCGGTGCCGGGCGAAGCGAAGAAGTTCGGCCGCTCCCAGCCCATCTTCGACCCGAACACCGCGCCCTTGGCGACCAGCCGGTCGTACAGCGGCGACCGCCGGAATGGCCGCGCGGTGTCCAGCTCGCGGTTCGGCCAGGGCATGGCGTAGTGCAGGCCCAGCGTCTCCTTGACCCGGTCCTTCAGCCACTGCGCGTTGTTGTTGAAGCGGGCGAAGCGGCGGATGTCGACCGGCCACAAATCATGCGACGGCTCGCCGCCGACCATCCATTCGGCCAGCGCCCGGCCGGCGCCGCCGCCCGAGGCGATGCCCATCGAGTTGAAGCCGGCGGCGACGAAGACGTTGCGCACCTCCGGCGCCTCGCCCAGCAGGAAGTTGTTGTCCGGGGTGAAGCTCTCCGGGCCGTTCAGGAAGGTCTTGATCTCCGCGGTCTCCAGCGCCGGCACCCGCTGCAGTGCGTTGGTCATGAGGATCTCGAACTGGTCCCAGTCATCCGACAGCAGCTGGAACTCGAACTTGTCGGGGATGCCGTCCATGCCCCAGGGTTTGGCGTCGGGCTCGAAGCCGCCCATCACCAGCCCGCCGACCTCCTCCTTGAAGTAGACGTAGCCGTCGGGGTCGCGCATCACCGGCAGGTCGGGGTGCACGCCGTCGATCTTGCCGGTGACGATGTACATGTGTTCGGCCGAATGCAGCGGGATGCTGACGCCGCACATCTCGCCGACCTTGCGCGACCATTGGCCGGCGCAGATCGCGATGCTGCCGCAGACGACGGTGCCCTGGTCGGTCTCGACCGCGGTGACCTCGCCATTCCTGGTGCGGATGCCGGTGACCCGGATCTTCTCGATGATGCGGGCGCCGCCGTCGCGGGCGCCGCGGGCCAGCGCCTGGGTGATGTCGGTCGGGTTGGCCTTGCCGTCGCCTGGCAGCCACACCGCGCCGACCAGGTCGTCGGTGCGCATGATCGGGTACATCTCCCCGGCCTCGCGCGGGGTCAGCACCTCGATCGCCACGCCCTGGGCCCGGGCGGCGGAGGCGGTGCGCTTCAGCTGGGTCATGCGCTCGGCGGTGCGGGCGACGCTGAGCGAGCCGCACTGCTTCCAGCCGGTGGCCAGCCCGGTCTCGGCCTCGAGCGCGGCATAGAGCTCGGTCGAAGTGCGGATCAGCCGGGTCAGGCTCTGGTGCGACCGCAGCTGCCCGACCAGGCCGGCGGCGTGCCAGGTGGTGCCGCAGGACAGCGTGCCCTGCTCCAGCAGCACGACGTCGCGCCAGCCCAGCTTGGTCAGGTGGTAGGCGACGGAGCAGCCGACGATGCCCCCGCCGATGATGACGGCACGGGCGTGGGTGGGGAGATCATGCGCCATGAGGCACCTTCCGCTGCGAGGGGCGGCGTCAGGATAAGGCGCGTCGGTCAGAAATCAACAGGAAATGCAACAAAATGCAACATCAATGCGATGCGATGATCAGCTCCAGCCCCTTCCGCTCCAAGGCCTCAGCCGTTGGGGCGGGAGGGCGCGCGTCGACGATCAGGCCGGTGGCGGCCTCGAGCCGCGGGATGCGCAGCGGGGTCAGGCGGCCGAACTTGCCGTGGTCGAGCACGAAATAGGCGCGGCCAGCGGCGGCGGCCATCCGGCTGCGCTGCTCCGCCCCGGCGCGGGTGTAGTCGGTGACCTCGCCATCGGCCGACAGGCCGCCGCCACCGAGGAAGGCGATGTCGATGCGGAAGCGGGCCATCGCCTCCAGCGCATCGATCCCGCTGGTGGCCTCCTCACGCGGGTCGATCTCCCCGCCCAGCAGATGCACCCGCATCCCCGGGATGTGGCACAGCAGCTGGGCGATGGTGAGGCCGACGGTGCAGATCGTCAGATTCCGGCGCTCGCCCAGCGCCCGGGCCACGGCCAGGGTGGTGGTGCCGGAATCGAGGAAGACCACCATGCCGTCCTCGACCAGGGCTGCCGCGGTCCGGCCGATCGCCGCCTTGCCCTCGGCATTCTCGGTGCTGCGCTGGGCCAGTGCCGGCTCTTGGCCCTCGCGGCGGGTGGCGCCGCCATGGACGAGATCGAGGCGGCCGCCATCGGCCAGCTGCTTCATGTCGCGCCGGATGGTCTCGCGGGAGACGTCGAAGAATTCCGCCAGCGCGCTGATCGACACCGAGCCATCGGCGGCGAGCCGCCGGAGGATCTCGTCGTGCCGGCGCGGCGCGAGCGCCCGGCTGGAGGGGGGGAGGGGGCTGGACATCAATGGAGTGTGAGGGGTGTCCGGGAATGTTGCAATATGTGGCGATCGTCCCGCGATCGCCTACTCCGCGACAGCTCGGACCAGCGCCGCGGCCTTGAGCCGAAAGCTGCGGACCGCGGCCAGCCTGCGGGCAGGCCCGGCGCCGTCGGTCACGCCGAGGGCCCGCAGCGCGCTGCGGTTCTCGCGCAGGCAGACCAGCCCTTCCGCCGCCTTGCGCTTCCAGAATTGCGGCGTGGCCGGGCCGGCCAGCAATTCGAACCCGCCGCGTAGCCCGCCATGCACCCGAGGACGGTTGGCCGAGATGATCTGCAGCAGGCGCTGGCTCGGCGACATGACCCCTCCCCGGAAGCGGGCATCCTGGCGAGCCGCCGAAGCGCTTCCCGGAAGCCAGATCGCAGACACAAGGGATCATCCCCATTTCGTGTATCCAAAACAACCCCAAAATGGGAAATATGAACAAACACTGAAAAGTAGAGAGGGTCGGCTGAACGGCGTCGGGCGTCGCGAAGTCGATCGGCGCGGGGACGTTGAACGACGGATTGCTCAAGAAGGCGTCGCAGCGGGCCGGCCGCTAGTCGCGCTTGACCCATTTCACCGGGACCACCCACTCGACCACGACATCCTCCATCGGCGCCGCGTTGTAGCTGTCGAGGGTGAAGTAGCCGGGGCTGAAGCCGCGGCGCAGCACCTTCACGAAGGTGCGGCCGTCGGCCAGGCGGACCACCACCTCGCGCCCGATCAGGCTGGTGGGGTCAGCTGAGGCGTCGGCGCGGCGGTAGTAGATGGTCTCGCGCTCGAGATAGCGCGGGAACATCGAATCGCCGGAGACGATCACCGCCACCGTGGTCTCGTCGGCGCCGGGCGGGGCGTCGACCTCGTCGATCTGCTCCGACGACGCGTCGCCATCGAACAGATGCACCTCCGCGCCGGCGCCGACCTTGCCGACCAGCGGCACGGTGCCGGCCGCGCCCATCACCTCGAGCTCGCCCGCGCCGAAGGCCTCGGCTGCTTGCCGGATGTAGTCCGCAGTCAGCCGGCGCTCGCCGCGCTCGAGCTTGATGAACTGGCTGCGCGAGATGGCCATGGCCTCCGCCGCCTGTTCGTGCGTCCAGGCCCTGGCCAGGCGCAGTCGTTTCAGTCCGTTCCCCATTTTGGGGACTATCCGGCATTTTGAGATAAATGTCATTCCCCAAAATGGGAAATATCAGCTTGTCGATATTTCCCAATATGTGTAACATCTCGATCTGGACATGGCCGATCGCCGATGTCCCGCCACCAAACCCGGAGGCCGACCATGGATTCTCGGCTGCTCGACGCCCTGGCCGTCGCCGTGCTGCTCGGCCTGACCGTGGCCCTGGTGCTGCTAAGTGGGGCGGCCGGTTAGCCCCACCCGCGCTTCCTCGTCCCGATCCGTTGCGGCCCGGCAGACCGCCCTTGCAGGAGTTCCGTCCGATGAATTTCGCATCCGTCCTGTCCAGCCGCGCCGCCGGCCCCATCCTGGGCCTCGCCCTGCTCGCCGTCCCGGCGGCCGCGCAGGCCCCGCAGCAGAGCCCCTGCGCACCCTATGAGATCATCGCCGCCTCGCTGAACGAGCGCTACCACGAGGCCCCGGTGGCCCGGATGCTGGCCGACCAGGGCTTCGTCATCGAGGTCCTGGCCTCGGCCGACGGCGCCACCTTCACCGTGCTCGGCGTCCAGCCCAACGGCACCGCCTGCCTGCTGGCGACCGGATCGGGCTTCGCCTTCGTCAACGCCGCCGCCACGCCGGCGCCGGGGACCGGGGCATGAGCGGCCGTGCCGGCAGGCCGCCGGTCCTGAGCGACCGGAGCCAGGCGCTGTTCGCCCTCGTGGCCGCGGCGGCGGCGGCCGGCACGGTCACGCCCTCGTGCACCGAGCTGACCCGGGCGCTTCGGGCTGGCGGGCACCGCATCGGCAACAATCCCGGCCTGATCAGCTATGAGTTGCGGCGGCTGCAGACCGCCGGCCGGATCGCCGTGATCGGCGCGCAACGCCACCGTGTCCTGGAGGTCGTCGCCACCGGCCAGCGCACGGTGCGGCGGCCGATCCGGCCGAGCCCGGATCGCCTCCTGGCCCTGGGGCAGGCGATGGAGCGGCGGCGGGCCGGGCAGGAGGGTTGGCCCCGACCGACCCCGGAAAGCGCGGCCAGCTACGACGCCGCGGTCGCCCGCCGCGACTTCGCCCGGCACGAGCTGCGCGAACCATCAGGGCCGGCCACCTGGATCGGCGCGCCCTATGTCCGGCGCTCGCTGACCGGCTGCGCCGCCCAAATGATGACGACCTGAACCGGCCGCGGAGGGGTGATGGCGAAGGACAGAACCAGACAGAAGCCCTCGGCCGCGGTGATGCGCGAGACGCCGGAGCGGGCCCGGCACGCCGCCGGCATCGTCGATCGGCCGACCGGCACGGCGCTGGGGGCCCCGGTCGGCCGCCTGGTGCAGGCGCCTATAGATCGGATGATCGCCCGTGGCTCGATCAGCCGGCGCATGCATTCCGCCGGCCAGACGCTGCGCGGCCAGTTCGAGATCGGCGTGCTGGGGGCGCAGAACCGCGACGGCGAGCTGCCGCCGGGCATTCGCGGCACGGCGATGACGCGGACGCCGGGGGAGGTCCAGCTCGACACCCTGGCGGCCTACAGGACGGCGCTGCGTTGCCTCGGGGCGCATGTCGGGGCGGTGGTGGTCGCGGTCTGCTGCTACGAGTACGACGTGTCGGTGGTGGCGGAGCAGCAGGGCCGCAACCGCGACAAGGTGATGGGCGTGCTGGAGGACGGGCTGAAGACCCTGGCCGACCACTACCGCCTGACCGGGACCGATGAGCCGGCCCGGGCCGGTTCCTGATTTTTTAGGATGTTCGCTTTTTGTTCTTGACCGAGGCCGCGTCGCGTGGCATGGTTATGTCACAGTCCGACAGATGCGCCCTCCCGGCTCGCCGCGGCGGGCGCTTCCGCATCATCGACGAGCTGGCGCCTGTACAGCTGCCGCACCGACCAGCGGACCGGCGAGATCCTGCCGCTGCTGCGGGACGCGAGAACCATGTGACCAACGCCCTGCGCTGCGCCGTCGAAGGCCAGCGCCGGGGCATCTACGACACCTCGCCGAGCTGGGTCTGATCGCAGTCTCGGCGTGACCTCTCCGCTCGCGGGAGAGGCAACGCGACCATCGGGCCGGATGGGCCCGGGATTTCGGAGGCCCGCCTTGTTGCTGGACACGCTGACCAACGTCGTCGCCGGGCTGTTCTCGGCCAAGGACAAGCTCGCCCATGATCGGTTCGGGCTCTTTTCCCAGGATCGCGGGCAACTCGATGCCGCCTATCGCGGCGACTGGATCGCCCGCAAGGTGATCGACGTGCCGCCCTTCGACATGACCCGGGAATGGCGCCGCTGGCACGCCGCCCCGCCGCAGATCGCGGCGATCGAGGCGGAGGAGGCGCGGCTCGGCCTGCAGGCCAAGGTCGCCCGCGCGCTGCGGCTGGCGCGGCTGTACGGCGGCGCCGCGCTGGTGCTGGGCGCGGGCGATGCCGACCCGTCGCAGCCGCTGCCGCCGATCGGCCTCGGGGCCTTGCGCTACCTGCATGTGATGCATCGCTGGGAGATTTCGCCCGGCGAGATCGAACGCGACGTGCTGTCGCCGCTGTTCGGCGAGCCCGCCTGGTACCAGGTGGCGTCGGCTGGTCAGAGTGGGGGCGGCCAAAGCGGGGCTGGTCAGAGGAGGGCGGGTCAAAGCGTGCGGCTGCATCCCAGCCGGGTGATCCGCCTGCTGGGCGCCGAACTGCCGGACTGGGCGGCGCAAGGCGCCGACGGCTGGGGCGACAGCGTGCTGCAGGCGGTGATGGACGCCATCCGTCAGGCCGGCCTCGCCACCCAGGGCGTGGCGGCGCTGATCCATGAGGCCAAGCTCGACGTCATCCGCATTCCCAGCCTGGCGCAGAGCCTGTCGAGCCAGGACTACGCCGCCAAGCTGGTGGACCGCTTCACCCTGGCGAACACCATGAAGGGGCTGGTCAACGCCCTGGTGATCGACAAGGAGGAGGAGTGGGACCGCAAACAGCTGAGCTTCGCCCAGCTGCCCGAGATCATGCAGCAATATCTGCAGGTCGCCGCCGGCGCCGCCGACATCCCGGCCACCCGCCTGCTGGGCCAGGCCCCGGCCGGGCTGAACGCCACCGGCGAGGGCGACATCCGCAACTACTACGACCGCATCGCGGCCGAGCAGCGGGTGGTGCTGGGCCCGGCCCTGCGCCGGCTGGACGAGGCGCTGATCCTCAGTGCGCTCGGCGAGCGGCCGGCGGAGATCCATTTCGACTGGGCGCCGCTGTGGCAGCTGGGCGCGGTCGAGCGTGCGGCCGTGGCCAAGACCAAGGCCGAGACCACCGCCGTCTATGCCTCGGCCGGGCTGATCCCGCCCGAGGTGCTGGGCCGGGCGGTGCGCAACCAGGTGGTCGAGGACGGTCTCTACCCCGGTATCGAGGCCGCCTATGCCGAGTTCGACGCCCAGTCGGTGGAGGAGGCGGAGATGGAGGTCAGGGCGTCGACGACCTGATCTGACCGGTGTTTTCGACGGTCTATCTTGCCCTTTTCTGTCATTGCCGGGCTTGACCCGGCAATCCAGGGGCAGCCGGCGCCGTCCTCGATAGTCCCTGGACCACCGGGTCAAGCCCGGTGATGACAATTGAAGAGGTTGGGGTCGCCGTTCGATCCCACGACCTGCCATCACGGGAGATCCCATGCTTATCACCGACGACGTGACGCTGGTCGGCGACAGCCGGACCACGGCCGACGGCTATCTGGTCGCCGCCGCCCGCATCGCCCGCACCGGCGTCCAGACCTACAGCGGCGCCGAGATGGGGCGGCCGGACCTCGCCGCCGTTCGCGTCTGGCGGCCCGAGGACGAGGTCTTCGCGGCCGACGCCATGGCCTCGATGGCGCATCGGCCGGTCACTCTCGACCATCCGGCCGAGGCGGTCACCGCCGCCAACTGGAAGACGCATGGCGTCGGCCAGGTCGGCGGCGAGGTGGCGCGCGACGGCGACTACATCCGCGTGCCGCTGATCCTGATGGACCGGGCGGCGATCGACGCCGTCACCGCCGGCCGGCGGCAGCTCAGCGTCGGCTATTCCGCCGAGATCGACTGGACCGCCGGCACCACCGCGGGCGGCCAGGCCTATGACGCCGTGCAGCGCCGCATCCGCGCCAACCACCTGGCCGTGGTCGACGCCGCCCGCGCCGGCCCCGCCTGCCGCATCGGCGACGCCTGGACCGGCGGGGCGGCCCCGCCGGCGGCGCCGACGGTGGCCACCCTCCAGGCCGACATCGCGGCGCTGCACCAGGCGGCCGAGGCGAAGGACGGCGAGATCGCCGCCCTGGCCGCCCGGCTGCGCGACGCCGAGCTGACCCCGGCCCGGCTGGATGCCGCCGCGGCCGCCCGCGCCGCGCTGGTGGCCGATGCCCGCCGGATCGCCGGCGACCGGCTGGCAATCGAAGGGCGAAGCGGGGCGGAGATCCGCCGCGCCGCCGTCGCCGCCCGCATCGGCGAGGCCGCGGCGCAGGAGATGACCGACGCGGCGATCGAAGGCGCCTTCCGGGTGCTGGTCCCCGCGACAACGCCCGATCCGCGGCACCCCGATCCGCTGCGTCAAGTCCTGGCCGACCGGCCACTGCCGGGCGACCGCAGGGCCGAGGCGCTGCGCCGGCGCGATGGCCGGTTGGCCCAGGCCTGGAAGCCCCGCAACCCGGCCGATCCGGCCCCCTGAGTTCCGATGCGGCCCGATCCGCCGCCCAGCTTCAGCAGTCAGCTTCAGCAAAAGGAGAGACGGACATGGCCGTCGCGCAGAGCAGCTACAGCGAAACCCTCCGGCCCGGCGTCGCCGGGCTGGTCGCCAACATGACCAACGCCGATGGCGACACCCGCATCGTCGAGACCGCCGGCGGCATTCCGTTCGGCGTCGCCGTCGGCCAGGGCGCCGCCGCAAGGGGCGCGGTGCTGGGCGCCGCCGCGGCCGCCGGCTTCGTCGGCATCTCGATCCGCGACGTCACCCTCGATTCCAGCCCGGCCGACCGCTACCTGCTGAACGACAGCATCGCGGTGCTGACCGAAGGCGACATCTGGGTCGTGGTCGGCGGCGCCGTCGCGGCCGGCCAGGACGTCACCTTCGCCGCTGCGACCGGCGTGCTGTCCAGCGTCGCCGCCGATGGCGCCAATTTCGCCGTCGCCGGGGCCCGCTGGATGACCGCTGCCGGCGCCGGCGGCCTTGCCGTGCTGCGGCTCGGCGGCGCCCTGCCGGCCGCGTGACCCCCTCCCGCACCATCCGATCGCCCAGCCCCTCAAGGAGCGACCCCCTCATGTTCGCATTCGATGCTCAGCAGGCGCTGGGCTTCCTCGTCGCCCAGACCAGCCAGATCGAGGCCCAGGCCTACGAGATCCAGTACCCCGACATTCAGTATCCCAGCCTGGTGCCGGTCGACACCTCGGCCAACCCCTGGGCCAAGAGCGTCACCTTCTTCTCCACCGACAAGCTGGGCCAGGCGGCGTGGCACAACGCCCTGGCCAAGGACGTCCCGTTGGCGGATGTCGAGCGCAACCGCAGCGAACAGCCGGTGGAGCTGGCGGCCATCGGCTATCGCTACACGACCGAGGAACTGGGCCAGGCGATGATGATCCCCGGCCTGAACTTGTCGGCCGACCGTGCCGCCGCCGCGGTGCGCGCCTATGAGGAGTTCATGGACGGCGTGGCGCTGCGCGGCGTGCCGCCCAGCGGCGTGTCCAAGGGCTGGACCGGGCTGATCAACGACGCCAACGTCTTCGCCGGCAACGTCGCCAATGACGGCGCCGGGGCCTCGACCCTGTGGTCGGCCAAGACCCCGGACCAGATCCTGCGCGACATCAACGGGCTGCTGGGCGGAGTCTACACCGGGTCGCTGACCGTCGAGATGGCCGACACCCTGCTGCTGCCGGTGACGCAGTTCGACTACATCGCCACCACGGCGCGCACCGCCACCAGCGACGTCACCATCCTCGAGCATCTGCGCCGCAACAACACCTACACCGCCATCACCGGCGCACCGCTGACCATCCGCGCGGTGCGCGGGCTGGAAACCGCCGGCGCCGGGTCCAGCGCCCGCATGGTGGGCTATCGCCGCGACCCTCAGGTGGTGAAGCTGCACCTGCCGATGCCGCACCGCTTCCAGGCGCCGTGGCAGTCCGGCGCGCTGGCGTTCGACGTGCCCGGCATCTTCCGCACCGGCGGCGTCGAGATCCGGCGGCCGAAGGCGTTCCGCTACGGCGACGGCATCTGATCCGCCCGCTCGATGATGCGCCCGGGGCGGCCGTCTGGCGGCGGTTTCTGCGCTTCCGGTGCTCACGGACGACCATGTCCGCTGCGCGCCGGTTCTCGAAACCACCGCCACCCGACTCGCCCCAAATGCATCCTCGAACAGGCTTTGCTTCTCTCTCGTCGGAGGACGCGCGTCATGCGCATCGCCAACATCTCGCCGGGGCCGCGCTTCCTCTACGCCCAGGGGCAGGCAAGGCTGATCGAGCCCGGCGCCGTCGCCGATCTCGACCTGACCGAGGCCGAGATCGCCAATGCCAGGCAGCAGGTCGAGGCCGGGCTGCTGGCCTGGGCCGACCGGCCGCGCAATCCCGATGCCCCGACCGTGGTTCACAAGCGCTTCGGCCAGTATCACATCGTCGGTGTTGACGGCGAGGTGCTGCAGGCCGGCCCCTTCTCCAAAGTCGAGGCCGAGGCCGAGCTGGCCCGGATGCTCGGGCGGGGGGCCTGACCATGGCGGCTCCGACCCCCGCCGAGCTCAAGGTCCGCTTTCCGGACTTCGCCGCCGTCGCCGATGCCGTGGTCCAGGCGGCGCTGGACGAGGCCGCCCTGCAGGTCGACGGCAGCTGGGCCGGCGAGGCGGACATCCGCCTCGGCCGGCTGCTGCTGGCGGCGCACATCCTGACGCTGGACGGCCAGGGCAGCGGCGCCGAGGCCGCGGCGGTGGCAGGCGGCGGGTTCCGGCGGATGAAATCGGGCCAGCTGGAACTCGAACGCCGCGACGACGCCGGAACCGAGCCGGGCACACTCGACTCGACCGGCTATGGCCGCCGCTTCCTCGAGCTGATGCAGCGCAACGTTCCGGCCGTGTCGGTGGTGTGATGGGCCTGCTCAACGGAACGCTCCGGGCGGTGTTCGGCACCGCCTTCACGCCGCTGCTGCCTGACGGCACGCTGCATGTCGCGGCAAAGGATGTCGACGGACAGGTGATCCTGCCGCCGGTGTTCACGGATGTCCCGGTCAAGGGCCATCGCGATAACGTCACCGACCGGCAGCGCGCCGATTGGGGCATCCCGGACCGGGCGGCGCGGCTGATCGTGCTGCAGGCCGGGGTGGCTGCGGCGCCGACCCCGGATGACGAGATCACCCTGGCCGGCGGCCGCTGGCGGATCGGCGCCGTCGAGCGCGATCCGGCGGGGGCTGCCTGGGTCCTGACCGGGATGCCGGCCTGATGGCCCACGTCACCGGCGCGGACCGGCATATCCGACGCCTGAAGCGGATCGGCCAGACCGTTCGCACCCGGGTCGGCCAAGCCTTGGTACCGGCCGCGGAACTGGTCGCGGCCGAAGCGGTGACCAGCATCACCATCGACGCGGTGCGGGGACCGGGCCATGTGCCGTCGCAGCCGGGCGAGCCGCCGAACGCCGACACCGGCCGGCTCGAACACAGCATCGCCGTGGAACGGCGGGGCGAGCTCGCGGTCGATGTGGTGGCGGCCGCGCCCTATGCCGCGGATCTCGAATTCGGCACCTCGCGCGTGGCGGCGCGGCCCTATCTGCGGCCCGCCACCGCGAAGAAGCGGATGGAGGTGGTCGAGCGGATCGTCCAGGCCGCCCGCCGCGGTGTGGAGGATGCGTGAAGTCCCGGTCCTCGCGGCCCCCCGAACAGGAGACCGAACCGTGCCCTGGATCTGCTTCACTGCCGATTTCGATTTCCGGCCGTCGCGCCGTCTCGCCCTGGCTTACCGGGCGGGAACGACGCTGCTGGTCCCGACCGCCACGGCCGATGCCGCGGAAGCCGCCGGTGCCGGCCGGCGCATCCCCAAGCCGAAGGACGACCCGCATGAGCGGCCGTGACCTCTCCGGCCCGCTGCGCCGCGCCGTGGTCGCCGCGCTGCAGGCCGATTCCGGCGTGGCGGCGCTGGTCGGGACCCGCGTCTACGACTACGTCTCGGCCGCTCCGGCCTATCCCTTCCTGCGCTGCACCACCACGATCGCATCCCCATGGGAGGCGACGGGTGGGGTGCAGGGCAGCCTGGTCCAGCTGCAGGTCGACGCCTTCGTCAAGGGCCATGGCCGCGGATCGGTCGAACCCTTGACCGCAGCCGTGGTCGCGGCGCTGGACGAGGCCGATCTCGCCATCGCCGGCGGCACCGTCCTGTCGCTGCAATGGCGGCAGACCCTCACGCTCGACGACCCGGCGGAGCAGGGCGTCACTCACGGCGTCGTCGAGTTCGAGAGCATCGCGGCGCAGTAGCGTCCCCACTCATGCCTGCTGGCATGCCCGGCCCCGCCTTTGTGCGGGGTCTTTTCGTTCGAGGAGATCCCGATGGCCCAGGCCAAGACCTTCAAGTTCAGCGATGTGATGATCCTGCTCGGTAGCGGGGCGACCCCGACCGAGGTCTTCGCCGCGCCCTGCGGCCTGACCGAGCTGGGCATGACCATTGCCACCGACACCAACGAGACCGTGATCCCGGATTGCGACAATCCGGATGACCCGGCCTGGAAGATCACCGACATCACCGCCCTGCAGATGACCTTGAGCGGCCAGGGCGTGCTCGACCGCACCGCCCGCAAGACCTGGGAGGAGTGGGCGTTCTCCGGCGCCGAGAAGAACGTTCGCTGGATGTACGACGTCACCGCGGCGGATTTCGGCGGCTACTACCAGGCGCCCGGCATCCTGACGAGTTACCAGGTCACCGCCCAGCGTGGCCAGCGGGCGACGGTGCAGATCGCCATCACCCTGAACGGCAAGCCGGCCTGGACGGCGGCGACCTGATGGCGGGCCAGCCGAACGTCGCCGCCGAAATCGAGCTGAGATGGGGCGACGGCACCCATCTCTTCGCCCTCAAGCTCAAGCAGATCGAAGAGCTGCAGCGCCTGTGCGGCGTCGGGCTGGGCGAGATCGCGCAGCGGCTGTTGATCCAGCGCCGCTGGTACGCCGGCGACATCGTCGAGACCCTCCGGCTCGGCCTGATCGGTGGTGGCCTGCCCGCGGTGCGGGCGCGGGAGCTGATCGAGACCTATGTCGACGGCCATCCGCTGGCCGATCCACGCGATCCGGCGAACCATCTGGCGACGGCGCAGGCCGTCATCTCGGCCGCCTATTTCGGCGTCGCCGAAGCGTCGGAGGAGCCGGAGGGAAAAGCCGAAGCCGCGGCGGGCGAAGGGACGGATGGATCGACGTCGCGGCCTTCACCGGGCAGGCCCTCGCGGTCGGGCTCTCGCCGCTCGAAGTCCGCCGCATGAGCCTGGCCGAATTCCTGCTCGCCGGTCGGGAATACGCCAGGATCATGGATCCCGGCGGCGCTCCGACCACTGCGGCACCATCCGATGACGCCTTCGACGAAATGCTGGCCCGGGCACGGGAGACGGGCTTCCTGGCGGGATGACGGACGCCGGACGGTCGCTGCGAGCCCGGCCGGCTCGGTCAATGGCAGAGATCGTTGAACAAGGCGAGGCCGTCGTAGAGGACCTTCATCGTGGCATCGAAATCCTTCAGCAGGAGGTTGCTGGAGGTGCTCACCCGGTTGGCCACGTCTCTCATCGCCACGAGGTCGGCCGGGTCGATGCTCGGGTATTTGAGCTTCAGGAGTGCGATCGTGGCTTCAAGCCTCACCGGTTGGGTCATGATCGCTCCAGACTGGTCCGCGGCCGTCCGCTGACTGTTTTCCAAGGTCTTGAGCAGCGTCCTGAGCGTGTCGCATTGCTGTGGCGTGGCGGCGATGGCGGGGGCCGCAAACGCGACTGCAGCCGACAAAGTGGCCACCCGCAGGACAGTGCAGGCGCCGCGATATCTCAGAAAGTTGAGCATATAATATTCCATCCCCCATAAATGGAAATTCCAGTTTCCCGTGAATCTGTTCCCGTGTCGAGCCCGCTTCTCGCCGAGGTGCCGCAATGTCCCAAATCGCCGATCAGATCGTGGTCGAGATCGTCGCGATCTCCGCACAGCACGACCGTACGATGAACCAGGTCGCCGACAGCACCGATCGCAACATGGCGAAGGTCGAGGCCGCTGCGGAGAAGGCCGGTGCCACGGTCGAGAAGGTGGCCGGGACCGTAGCCTCTCGGCTTCCGGACCTGATTAGGAATCTGGGCGACGGGCAGAACGCGCTCCATCTGTTTCTGCAGGAGGGCGCCGTGCTGGCTCCCGCCTTCGGGCCTTGGGGGGTCGTAATCGGGGCCGCCAGTGCCACCCTGGATGCGCTCATCGCGTCCCTTGGCGGCTACGCCGAGGAGATGGATGCGGCAGAAGCCGCCGCGACGGCTTTCTCGGCAGCGATGGATGCCCTGAAAGGCGCATTGTCGACGACGGATGAGGAGGTCCTCAAGTCCAGGAATGAGCTCTCGTTGTTGCAGCAGGGCTATGGAGCGCTGGCTGGGCTATCGCTTTCCAATGCGATCGAGACGAACAACAAGGCCATCGCAAAAAGCTTCGCTGAGATCAAGGAGAATGGTCGGCTAGAGGAGCTTCTTCAGGCCATCGACAACACGACGGCCGCGCTTCGACAGTCCGGTGAGGCGGCGCCGGCAGCTTTTGCCCCGTTCAGGCAAGCCCTGACTGACCTCCTCGACGCGTCCGAGCCAACGCTCACTCAGCTCAACCAGTTTGTCATTGCCGCCGACAACTTCAAAGCCGCATACGAACCGGCGGCGGGTGTTGTTGACGACATCAAGGCAGCAGTGGTCGTGCTTCTACCGGAACTCGCGAAGCAGGCGCTGACGCAACAGACGCTCGACACCTATAACAAGGCCTTCACGTCATCGGCCGGCCAGGCGGCGGAGGCGACCAAGATCCTAGGCCAGGGGTTCATCAACGCGGTCATCCCGGCACTGGAATTCGGCCGGACGATCCAGGGACTGACCGGCCAGCTCGCCGCGCTGTCGAACGCCAAGCCGACGTTCGGCCTGGGCAGTTCCGGGGCACTCAGTTTCGGCGGCAAGGGCACCCCGACGCTGATTCCGAATGCGTTCCCGAGCGTTGACCTGGCCGAACTTGAAGGCCCAAACCCAATCTATGACCTCAACAACCTGGGGACGAAGAAAAGCAGCGGCGCCGGGGCTGCGGCCAAGCAGGGCGAAGCGATCGACAAATCGAACCTGAAGATCCAGCAGCAGATCGACCTCAACACCCGGCTGATCGCTGTCTACACGCAGGGCGACGCGGCCCGCGAACGCGCCAGGGCGCAGTACGACGCCGAGAGCGAGGCCCTGGCGCGCGGCCTCAAGTACGGCACGGATCGGTACAACCTGTTCGTCAAGCAGCGCACCGCCAATGCCGAATGGCTCCGGCTCTCGAACCTCACGCTCGCCGACTTTGCCAAGGGCGAAGCGCTGACCAAGGCCTCGATGAATGCCCTGGAGGCCTACAATGTCTCGCTGAATGATCTCAACCGGCTGCATGACGAGGGCGCTATTAACGCCGAGACCTACAGCCGGCAGCTCTTCAAACTAAAATCCGAGTACGGCGGATATGCAGAAGGCCTTCAGGCTGTCGCCCAGGCCATCCAGGGCGGCATTCAGGGTGCCACCAGCTTCTCGGATGCCCTGATCAAAATTGGGATCGCCTTAGGGCAATTGATCGTCCAGGCGGCGGCGCTCGGTGGCGATGGCGGCGGCCCGCTTGGGAAGTTGTTCGATGCCATCTTCGGAACGTTCGGCGGTCTCCTTGGCAGTATCGGCGGAGGTTCCACGCCAGCACCCGGGATCGGTGCCCTCGGCACCGGCGGGTCGATGGCGGCCGCTTATCCCAGCAAACGTGCCGCTGGCGGCCAGGCGCTGCCCGGCCAGATCTATCAAGTAGGCGAGACCGGCCGGGAATGGTTCGCCCCGTCCGTCCCCGGCCAAGTGATCCCGAACAGCGCGATCAAGAACGCGGCCGGCGGCGGTGGCGGCTCCGGCCAGCCAATCACCTTCAACATCTCCATGGCCGGCGCCAACGGCGACCGCGCCATTGCCGAGATCGCCTCTGCCGCCGTGAAGAAGGGCCTGCAGAGCGTGCCGGAAATCAATCGCCAGCACGCCATCCGCTTCGCCTGAAGCTTCCCAAACCAGGAGATCATCATGCCGCTCAGCGCCAGCGTCTGCGTTGCCGTGTCCGCCCGCCTGCCCAGGCAAACCCGGCACGAGCTCGACACGGCCGCCGACGTCCTCGACTTCGCCGCCGGCGTGGGGTCGGTCATCGAGATCCTGGGCTGACGTCGTGATCATCTACGACTGGCCCAGCATCCTCGTCGCCAATGCCGAGACGTTCCGGATCGACGCCAGGACGCGCTCCGGCGGCGAGACGATCCAGGGGCGCGAGCAGGCGGTCTCGTCCGGCTTGGGCCGATGGATCGCGCGCCTGACCGTGCCGCTGCACACCCCGGCGAAGATCCGGGCGGCGCGGGCGCTCCTGGCGAAGCTCGACGGCCGGGCCAACGCCGTGCGGGTCGGGCCCTGTGACTGCCGGAACGGGAACCAGATCATCCCGCTGATTGGCGGCATTCCGTATAGCGACAAGACCTCCCACACCGACGGCTCCCGCTTCCAGCAGGGCGGAACGCCGCCGGTGGTCGCAGCGGATGCGGCGGCAGGCGCCTACCAGGTCCAGGTCGACGTCGGCGCCACGATGGTCCCGGTGCTGGACGGGACCTTCGTCGGCCTGGGCGGCTATCTCTACGTCATCACCGGGGCCACGCCGCTGCCGGGCGAGGAGGCGCTGCTCGACATCCGACCGCGGCTGCGCACGCCGCTGGACGCGGATGATCCGGTCGAGTGGTGCCATGCCCGGCTGCCCATGCGGCTCATGACGGACGACAGCGGCGCATTCGAACTGCAACTGGCCCGCACCGGCAACGCGACATTCGATCTGGTCGAGGTCTTCTGATGCCCCTGTTTCCAGACTCCTCCGAGGCCCAGGCCAAGGGCCAGCATGTCGTCTGCGCCTTCTTCGTGCTGTTCGCCTTCAAGAGCCAGCCCATCCGGGTGTGGGAGGGGGATGGCGAGATCGTGCGCGGCGGCCAGACCTGGCAGGGGATCGGCCACCGCCAGGACGGCCAGGGCAACCCGCTGCAGTCGATCGATGGTCTGGAGCAGGCGATCAACGGCACCGCGCCGCAGCTCAGCCTCACGCTTTCCGGCGTCGATGCCCGTGTCGTCGCGGCGGCGAAGAAGGATGCGGCCGCGGACGAGATCGAAGGCCAGCCGATCACCATCTGGCTCGGCTTCTACGATGCCACTATGCCGGGCCTGGTCGAGCTCGACGGGCTGATCCCGATCGGCACCTGGATCATGCAGAAGCCCAGCTTCACCGCGACCGGACCGATCCAGCGCACGATCGCGTTGCCGGCCGAGACCCTGTTCGCCCAGCGTAGCCGGGCGCCGTTCGGGTTGCTGACCGATCGCGACCAGCAGCGCCGCTTTCCCGGCGACAAGGCGCTGGAGTTCGTCCCGAAGATGGTGGACCGGACGGTGACATGGCCTCGCTTCTGACCGACCTCGCCGCCCACATCCGGCATGGCGACGCGACGCCGTTCGAGCTCGGCGTGATGGACTGCTCGCTTTGGGCGGCCGATTGGGTGCGCATCTGCACCGGCCGGGACCTCGCCGCCGGCTGGCGCGGACAGTACAGCACCCGGCGCGAGTATATGCGCCTGCTGCTGTGCGACGGCGGGCTTGTCCGCGTCACCGCCCGGGCAATGCAGGCGATCGGGGCGACTCTGGTCGCGCCGGCCGAGGCGCAGCCCGGCGACATCGGCATCGTGATGACCACCGACGGCCCGGCGCTCGCTGTCCGCGGGCCGAGGGACTGGCTCGCCAAGATCGGCGACAAGCTCGCCGTATGCCCCGCCTGCTCATTCGCCTGGAGGATCTGACCGCATGGCCAAGGCCCTCCCCATCGTGCTCGGCCTGGCGGCGATCGTCGCCACCGGCGGGGCCGCCATCCCGGCCATTGCCGGCATCGCCGGAACCATAGCCATTGGCAGCGCCAGCATCAGTGTCCTCGGCGTGATCGGCGTCGGCCTGTCCATTGCCGGCACGCTGGCCGGCACCCTGCTGGCGCCGCAGCCGCCCAAGCCGAAGTTCGAAGACGGCAGCCAGAGCATCAAGCAGGCTGTGCCGGCCCGCACCCGCTGCTATGGCGAATACCGGCTGGCCGGCGCTTTCATCTTCTACAGCGACAACGATGGGGGCGGGCTCGACACGTTGGTCTGCCATGCCGCGCATGAGTGCGAGGCGGTGGTGGAGCACTGGCTGGCGGATGACGTCGTCGAGGTGCGCGAAGACAATGGCGGCGTCACCACCGATCCCTATTCAAAGTTCCGCGCCGGCACCAATAGCTCGGTCTATATCCACACCTATCTCGGGACCCCGGACCAGACGATCACCCTGCCAGCTGCCGCGGCTGAATGGACGGTGCCGGCTCATCGGGGCCGTGGCCTGTGCTGCACCTATGTCGGGTACAGCGACCTGAAGCCGGAGCAGCAGTCGGAGGTCTTCCCCAGCGGACCGCCCGCCTATCGCGCCACGCTGAAGGGCGCCAAGATCTACGACCCCCGCGAGGAAGGGCCCGATCTCGACGATCAGCATATCGATGATGAAGAGAGCTGGGCTTGGTCCGACAACGCCGCGCTGGTGCTGCTCGACTATCTCACGCGGACCGAGGCCGGCGTGCCGGTCGGGTTCGGCCTGGACATCCACAAGTACATCGACCTCGCCAGCTTCGCCGCGGCGGCCACCGTCTGCGACCAGCTGATCCCGCTGAAGGATCCCTTGAAGCCGGCCGAGAAGCGGTGGCGCAGCTGCGGCGCCTATGACCTGACCGAGGATCGCAAGTCGGTGCTGTCCGACCTGCTCGACGCCTGCGGCGGCCGGCTGACGCAGGGGCCGGACGGCAAGATCGGACTGTCGGTCGGCGCGCCCAACCCGGTCGCCGGGGTGACGGTCAACGATGACCAGATCCTGGAATACGACTTCTCGACTGGGACCGCGGCGATCACGCGCATCAATGAGGTGCGCGCCACCTATGTCTCGAAGGCGCAGAACTGGGCCGAGACCGAAGCCGGGATCCAGATGGACCAGGATTCGATCGACCGCAACGGCACTGAGAGCAGTGGGATCAAGCTGCGCTTCGTGCCGACCGACGGCCAGGCGCAGCGGGTCGCGCGGTACACGCTGAAACACGGCAACCCGGAATGGGCCGGCAAGGTGCGGGGCACCCTGGCCCTGCTCGACGCCTGGGGCGAGCGCTGGATCCGGCTGCAGATCTCCGAGTTGGAGATCGACCAGGTGTTCGAGATCACCGGCATGCGGATCGACCGCACCACCATGACGGTCGAGATGGACGTTACCAGCTATGACGGCTGGTGGGACTGGACCGCGGCGACGGACGAGCGCGACAGCGCGCCGGTGCCGGACGGGCCGTCGGTGACCCCGGCCACCCCGGCGCCGACCGGCGTGATCTCGACGGTGATGCACCGGCAGTACGACGCGCAGACGCTGATCGCCACGGCGGTGATTGCTTGGGCCGCGCCGCCCAGCGCGTCCTTCGTCGCCGAGGGCCGTTGGCGCAAGGCGGGTGGGGCTTGGCAGTCGGCCGGCGTCATTCCCGACACCAACACCTTCGAGACGCCGCCGCTCGAGGACGGCCAGAACTACGAGGCCGGGGTCCGCTTCAAGGGGCCGCGCGGGACGTCCTCGAGCTGGACCGCGGCGCCGCCTTTCATGGCAGTGGCGGATCCGGCATCGCCTGGCATGCCGACGGGGCTGACCGCGCAGGCGGCGGTGCCTGGCGTCGCCAACGTCACGGTCACCGCCACCGCGCCCAACTCGCCGCGCCATGCCGCGCTGCGGTTCTTCCGCAGCAGCACCACCAGCTTCGTCGGTGCCACGCAGCTCGGCAGCCCGCTCTATGGCGCCCCGGGCGCGCCGCAGGCCTATATCGACACGCCTGGCGTCGGCGACTGGTACTATTTCGCGACGGCGGCCAACTGGTCGGACGTCCAGAGCTTGCCGGCCGGGCCGCAGCTGGCCGAGCTCGCGCCGGCGGCGCCGGCGATCACCAGCCCGTCGGGCCCGCTCACGACCTACGACACCCGGCCGCCGGTCTCCGGCACGTCGATGCCCGGTGCGGCGATCAAGCTGTTCGCCAACGCGGTGCAGGTTGGCACCGGCACGGCCAACGGCTCTGGCGTCTGGACTGTCACGCCGACCACGCCGCTCGGACTGGGCATCAACAACGTCACGGCGACGCAGACCGTGGCGGGCAACGAGAGCCTGCCGTCGGGCCTGCGCGCCGTGACGGTCAACGCGATCGACGCCGACGCATGGGCTTACATCGCCGCCATGACGGTGATGCCGTCCTTCGCGCGCCAGACGCTGCTCAACACGCTGTTCATCGCCCTGAAGACGGCCGGGGTGTGGGCGGTTCTCGATTGCCTGTACCTGCTGGCGGCGCATGACGCACAGGCCGCGCGGCTGAACGCCAAGGCACCGGCGACCTTCGCCTTGACCGCCACCGCCAGCCCGGTCTTCACGGCCGACCACGGCTACAAGGGAACCGGCGTCGGCTCGACCGCCGGCGGCTACTTGACCAGCACCTTCGTGCCGTCGACCGCCGGCGGCCAGTGGGCGCTCAACAGCGCGCACCTGAGCGTGTGGGTCAGGACGGCGGCGACCACGTCGGCCTCGCAGACGTCGGCCGAGATCGGGACGTCCGGCGCCTTCATCTTCACCAAGGATGCGGTGTCGGGGAATATCCGGACGGCCCTCAACGATGGCTCGGTCAGCAATACGGCGGCAGGCGCGCCGACCGGCTTGGGTCACTTCTGCCTCTCGCGCACGGGGTCGACCGTCTGCGCGAAGTATCATGACGGCGCAGCCCAGGCCGCGTCGGCCGTGACGTCGACCGCGCTGCCGGCGACGGCCGTGACCATCCTGCGGGCCGGCACCACCAGCTACAGCGACGCCGAGGTCTGCGCCGCGCACTGGGGCGCCGGCCTTACTGCGACGCAGGAACTCGATCTCTACAACGCGATCCACGCCTATTTGCAGGGCGTCGGCGCCGTCCTCTAGGCCTGCGGGCCTCAACCGAAGACTGATGGAGAAGACCGGTCATGGCGATTCCGACCGTCGAACAGACCTGGGCCGATTTCAACGTCGACGGCTCGGTTCATGAGCCGGCCAAGCAGGACATCCGGCGCCTGCTGAACTTCATCATGGCGCTGGCGCAGGCCGCCGGGGTGGGGGCGAAGCCCTATCCGACCAAGGCGGCGATGGATGCCGACCTGGCGCAGCCGGATGGGCGGATCGGCCTCGTCTATGCCGACCCCGTTGACGCGAACAATTTCCCGACCCTCTGGTACTGGAACGACGCAGGCAACGTGTGGGTGATGGGCACCGACCGGGTGACGGTGCTGAGCGACCGCGCCACCGTGCTGGAGAACGCCACGCTCGACGCTGTGGTCTTTCAGCAGAAGATCCGCCTGGACCGCACCGACGTCTACGGCGGCGGAACCAATGTGCTGTATGTGCCCCGCAGCTTCTTCCGTCGCCGCGGCACGGCTCAGGTCAACATCACCATCGCCAATGCCGACAGCACGCATCTGCCCGGCTGGTCTGAAATTGTGCTGCCGACCGCGCAGCGCAATTGGGTCTATCTCGACCTCAACGACAACACGGTCAAGGTGCTGTCTGCCGTCGCGCTGCCGAACCCGCTCGACATCGCGCGCTATGTCCTGATCGGCACCTGGTCGGGCGGCACATGGTCCAGCGTATTCGCAGCGGTCGAGGTCGACGATCCTGGCACGGCGCAGGTGATCATCAACGAACCGATGATCGTTGAATGGGCGACCCAGAAGCTTCTCATCCCGGCGTTCCGCGTGCGGCAGGACGGCCTGCTGGATATCTATGTCCCGGCCAATGGCCGCTTCGACGAGATCGACATTTCTGCCAGCGGCACCAGGACCGTCTACTACAACGTTCAGACCAACGCGATCGTCAACACGGCGAGCGACGCGGGCCCGCTCTCGCCGACTGCCGGCGCGACCGTCCTGGCGCGATCCCGTGGCTTCCGGGTCACGTCGCAGCACCAGTTGGCGGGCGATGTGCCGGGCGGCTCCAGCCCGAATGTCTTTGTCGCAGGCAAGACGCCGAGCACCGCCCGACGCAAGATCGCCACGCCGAGCTTCCCGGCGATCACCGAACCCAATCTGCTGGCGCTGGGGTTCACGGAAGGCTGCTACCTGAACGACCCATTCAATCCCTGGCCCTTCTACGGCGATGATCTGCCGGACTACCGGCCGGGCGCTCGGTTCTTCGCCCGGGTCTATTTCCAAACCAGCACGGCCGACTACTACGCCGTGCCGAAGATCCTGTTCTACAAGGGTGACGACGCCACGCGGGCGGGCGTCCAGCTTACCCTCGAAAAGAAGCTGTCGGCGAACGCCGCAATCTTCAGCGTCTCCGGCATCATGCCGGCCGGGACGGATTATCGCTGGTATGTTCTGGGCGCGGACAGCGTCACGCCGGGCACCGTTCTGGTGGCGACCGGCGCCCAGTTCTCGGTCGGATACGGGCCGGCGTTCTGGATCCGGCGCGACGACTATCCGGTCGAGCAGAACCTGTCGATCCGCGTCCGTGCGCTCGAGGGCGGTGCGGCCGTCTCCGACCCGACCCCGGCGATACTCTACCCCTCGGACATGTGGACCGTGACGGGCCGGGATCAGGCGCTCTATCCCGACAACATCTGCGAGGTCCGGACCCAGGCCAAGCCCTTCGCCGTCACGCTGGCGTCGATCAACGCGGCGCTGTTGCCGGTCGCCGAGACGTCGACCGGCGGCGCGATCCGCGTCACGCCGGATCGGCTCGGCGCCACGGCCGAGATCGCCATCCGCCGGTACAGCGACAGCGCCAGCGCCTTCCCGGCACGCCGCTATCGCCGCGGCCTGACCGTGCACAAGGCGCCGGCGACGCAGGCCGGCACGGTGCGCGTCGCCTGCATCGGCGACAGCCTGACCAACCTGGACACGACGACCTATCTGAAGAACAAGCTGACGGCCATGGGACTGACGGCCAGCTTCATCGGCACGCTGGATAACTCAGGCACCCCAGGCGAGGGCCGCGGCGGCATCGACTTCGCCCAGTACATCTACCAGAAGACCACCTACGGCACGCCGCTGGACGCCGGGGCCGAGACGGCCTACCTGGCCGGCAGCGAGGGGGCGCGCATCACCAAGCTGCCGCATCTGCGCGTGGCGACCGGCGGCGACCCGGCCGGCTATGTGCACAACGGTTACATCTGGGACATGCGGTTCTATCTCAACCGCTTCGCCGGCCTGGTGGCGGGGTGGGCCGATCCGGATTTTGTCGTGGTCAGCCTGGGGACCAACGACGTCAACCACGACGGGCCGCCGACGTCGATCACCAACATCGCCCACGGCCTCGACGTGATGATCCATCAGATCCGGACGGCGCTTCCGACGGCCGACATCGGCATCGTGTTCCCCACGATTCCGCGCACCGGCGCCGCCGACTTCAAGTGGTCGGCCGAGAACAAGGATGCGATCCGCACCATCCTCAACTTCCGGTCGACGGTCATGGCCGACGCGAAGGTGTTCGTGCTGCCGGTGTGGGCGCATCTGACGCAGGACGCCGACTGGCCGCTTACGGTCGCCTCTACCGACGCGGCGACGGGGGCCGTGGTCGGCGACATCAACGACGAGCTCCATTTCGGCCCGACCGGTAAGCACCAGTATGCGGAAGTGGTGGCTTCCTGGATTGCCTGTCGAAAGGCGGGCGTCTGACCGGCCGGCCCTAGCCGAGGGCCGCGTACGCCGGCCGCGGCCCGGTAGCAGCCGGAGACCGCCGCGACCGGCGGCGCACCATGACGCACCCAAGCCAGAACGCGGCGAAGGCAGAAGTGTAAAAAATGCCGTAGGCGGCGGTGATGCCGTTGATCGCGACGCACAGGATGATCTGCATCGTGAAGGCGATGTAGAGCGAAAGCGCCCCAATGTCGCCGCGCAGCACACAGCGTCTCGTCCAGGAGATCGCAGCTCCGAACAAGAATCCGGATATCGGGACGAGCGGCCCAAAGTCTATGTAGAACGGTCCGAACAAAGTCGTATAGACCCCGAGCCTCGGGGGCAGATTGAGAATGGCGTTGCTGTCATAGGGGACGCCCCATAGTGCAGCGCTGGCGCGGCCGAACACGTTGAAAGTGTAGGCGCCCCATTGGTCAGCGCCGTTGTAGTGCTCAACCTGATAGACGAATTCGGGGACCCCATGCACATAGTATTGCGAGAATGTCGTGAAGATGAAGATGGTGTTTCGCCATACCTCTGATGCACTCGCCGTCAGCCGATAATACTCGTTGGTCACGGGCGCGAGCTTGGTGAACGACGAGAGCTTCATGACGCCTTCGGGCTTCAACCCAACCTGGGTCAGGCGCTCCAGGAATATCAGGCCGCCGAGATACACCAGCACCAGGCCCCCGATGACGCAGGTCCAGACGATCAGCTTTGAGGTGCGGGGGAAGATGGTCATCCGGGCGATGAACAGCATGCCCAGGCTCATCATCATCATCGATCGCGACCCGATGATGATGGTCAGCGCCGGCCACAGCAGCGCCAGCCCCAGGCTCTGCCATGCCTTGCCGACCTTGTCCCCGTTGCGCCGTGCCACGGCATAGATGATGTAGGGCGTCAGGCTGAACGGCACCAGCAGGGTCGATGCCATCGAGAGGGCGTTGGAGCCGGCGGTCTCGATCTTTTCCCGGTTCTCCAGGAAGTCCGTGTCGATCTGCAGGCCTCGCAGCAGGATCCAGTCGCCCAGCCGCGCCGCGATGCCCAAGGCGCCGAGAATGAATGCGATCCGGTAGAGGCTGCGGAGCATCCGGCGGCGCTCTTCCGGATCCATGGTGATGGTGGGGATCGAACGGGGCTCGAACAGGGCCAGGCCTACCAGAAGGGCGACGAAGCTGATTCCGAGCAGGAGATAGGGATACAGTTGGTCCGACCGGTAGATGCCGATCGGCGCCAGGGCGAGGATGACGGCCCACAGCGCGGCCATCAGCAGGATCGTCCTGATGGGCGTGAAGCTCCGCGGATTGATCAGGCTGAACTGGGCCTGCTGGGAGATATTGGTCATCACGCCATCGCCTTGAAATGCCGGCGGCATCATAGAGCCCGGCGCGGCCGCTGCAACGGTATCGGTCCTACGCGGTTCGCGCGTTCCGGATCGTCATGCCATAGACGGCGCGGCGCGCCGGCACTTCGATCCAGCGATAGGTCAGCGCGGAGACTCCGATCACCACGGCGAGGACAGCGACGAACATGGCCGCCGCCTCGAGGTCGGTCAGCATCCGACCGTGCATCAGGCGGCTCACCACGAAGCTGGTGACCACACAGATCAGTCGGTGCACCAGGTAGATCGAGTAGGACCATTCGCCCAGCAGCCGCAGCGGGCGGGGGGAGAGGAAGGCCGTATCCTTCCGCCGAACCGCGATGGCGTAGATCAGCAGCGAGAAGGCGACGACGGGATAGGTGTCGTTCAGGCCGAGATGCATCGCCAGGATCGCGGCGGCCAGGATCGCGGCGATGGAGAGCTGGGACCCGATCACGGGAATGGCCGGCGTGGCTCGCACGAGATCGGCGCCGGAGAGGCGCCCGATGCAGAGGCCGATGGTGAATTCCATCGCGCATCGCAGCAGCGGATAGTTCGAGTTGTTCCAGAGCTGGACGTCCGGGGCGATGAACAGGCACCAGACGCCGATTCCCGCCAGCAGGATGACGGCGGCGGCGGCGGAGAAGGCGCGGCTCTGACGCAGCACGATGAAGGCCAGCACCGGGAAAAAGATGTTCACGAACCACTCGGCGCTGATCGACCAGGCCGGCGAATTCCAGCCGAAGCCGTGCGGTACCCAGGCCTGCATCAGGAAGATGGACAGCACGAAGTTCTCCACCGTGTTCGGCGGGGCGAAGGCGGAGCTTCCTGTGCTCAGGTAGATGCGTGACAGCTCGTAGGGCAGGAAGAGCGCGAGCATGAAGAGGTGCAGCGGGAAGAGGCGCCCGATGCGCCGGACCAGGAAGGTCTTCCAGTCCCGCAGGTTGATGCGGGTCGAGAACTCTCCGGCGTAGGAGATGAACAGAACGAAGCCGCTGAGAACAAAGAAGAAATCGACGAACAGGTACGATTTGGCGATGAACTGCGTCCCCGTGTTGAAGACCGAGTCCGCTGCGATGAGGGCCTGGTTGTTGAGGTCGAGCCACAGATGCATGGCGGCGACCGACAGCGCCGCTACGCCGCGCAGGGACGTCAGGTCGTCAAATCGGAGTTTCATCGCGCGGAGTCTCAGTTGGAATCGCCAGCCATGTTCTGCGGCAGGACATCTATACCAGGCTCTTTGCGGCCGAAAGTGAGCATTCCTGTGTTGGCGGTGTGGTTGAACAGTTTCGTGCCGAACCGGCCGACGTCGTTCTGCATGAAGATCATCCCGACCTTGGACAGGTCGTATTTGTTCATCTCCATGATCGGTTCGCTGAACGGCCGGCGGCGCGACAGGTTGTAGGCCCAGTGCAGCGGGGGAATGCGGTACCGGGCCCAGTTGAGGCGCCGGCGGAGATCCTGGGTGTCGTCGACGGTGAAATGGATGGCGAACGATCCGCCGGGCCGCAGCAGTTTCAGCAGCTTGTCGATGATCTGGTAGCCCTGCTCCGGGCGGATGTGCTGCAGGACGACGAAGGTGTTGACGAAGTCGAAGGTGCCGGCCTCGCCGGACAACTGGTCGAGGGACGTGAGCAGGCGCGGCGCATTGCCCGTCACATTCTGCTTCGCCAAGGCGAGTTGGTCTTGGGAGACGTCGACCCCGACGATGGCGTCGAACCTGTCGGCGAGTTGGAGCAGAAGGCGGCCCGCGCCACAGCCGAAATCCAGCGCCTTGGCCCGGCCCTCCGGCAGGGCGTCGTATCGCTTCAACTGGTCGAACACCAAGTCCATGTGGACCTTGCCGGTCTCGAAGAAGCGTTCGCGCCAGCGCGTTTCGAACTCCTTCGTCTCGATCCCGACGATTCCGAAATAGGGGTTCTGCGCGCCCCACTTCTGCCATTGGCGATCAGTCGACGAGACCATAGAGCCCCTCCCTGAAACGTCCTTGAATATGGTCGGGATGGTCCGGGGATACGCCGAACGAGTCAAGCCTGCCGCCTCTGGCGGGCTTTTTCATGCCTGACGGCCGCGCAGGAGCCGTCAACAAGGAGAATTCTATGGCCGACCCCGTCGCGCCCGATCCCGGGCCCCTTGCGCTGCTCGCTCCCCTGATTGGCCCGGTGCTATCCGCCGGCATCGGCGTCTTCATGCGGCATGCCCATGACGCCGTTACCGGCAAGCCGTTCTCGCTCCGGCGCTTGGTCTTCGAAATTCCCAGCATGCTTGGATTCGGCGTCATGGGCGGTGCCGTTGGATCCTATCTCGGTGCGCCGGAGATCGTGCAGTGGGGGGTTGCGACGCTGCTTGGTTCTCTCGGAACTCAGGGCGTGGATGCGGTGATTGCTCGCTATCTCCGTGGCAAGACGGGTGGCGGATGAGGTCTGCCGCAACAGCCGTCCCCGGCCGATCGGGGACAATTTCGATCAAATCGCCCCGCCACGTGCGGGGCTTTCGGTTTCAGGAGGGGCGCATGCAGGCAAAGACGCGCGGTGAGCGGAACAACAATCCGGGCAACATCGAACGCATCGCCGCCAACAAATGGCAGGGCAGGCTATCGGATGCCGAGTACCGGACGACCCGCGAGTCCCGAGACAATGCCGGCCGGTTTGAGGTGTTCTCAGCTGTCGAATGGGGCATCCGCGCGCTGGCCGCGTTGCTGATCGCCTATCAGGACCGGCACGGGCTGCGCACCATTCGCGGCCTGATGGGCCGCTGGGCGCCAGGCCAGGAGAACGATACCTCCGCTTATGTCGACCATGTCGCCCGGCTCACAGGTTTCGGGGCCGACACGCTGCTCGACCTGCATTCGTATGAGCACCTCGCGCCATTGGTGCGAGCTGTCATCACCCATGAGAACGGCCGCAACGGCTATGCCAACGCGACGATCGATGAGGGGTTGTTCCGCGCCGGGGTAAAGCCGCCGGGGAAGGCTGTGGTCAATCACATCGCGGACCGGGCCAAGACGACGGTGACGGTGGCGGCCGGCGGCACGGCGGTGATTAGCGCTGCGGTGACCGCGTTGCAGCAGATCGCACCGGCGGTGCCGATCCTGCACGATCTGGCCGGCCTGCCGGTGATCGCGCTCGCTGCCGTTGGCGTCATTGCTGCAGCCGGACTCCTGATTTGGTTGGCGACCCGGCGGCGATGATGATCGGTCTTATCGCCGGACTGCTCGGCTCGACCATCGGCCGCTGGCTGGCGGTCGGCACGCTGGCCGCCGCCATCCTCACCCTCGTCGTCTGGCGCGTCTTCTCGGCGGGCAAAGCCAGCGTCGCGGCGCTGCAGACCCAGGAGACCCTGACCCATGTGCTCGATGTCGTCCGCCGCGACCAGGCTCTGCGTTCTCTGTCTCCTGGCGCTCGTCGCCGCTGGCTGCGCGAATACGCCGAGCGCCGGGGCGACTGACAGCGTCTGCTTGGTGATGGCAGAGCCGCCGATCACCGAAGCCTGGGTCGACGGTGCCGACCAGGCCTGGATCGATTGGCTGGCGCCGATCGTCGATTACGGGCGGCGACGCTGCGGCTGGCGGTGAGGGGAGGGGTGGCAGTGGCCCCGCAAAAAAGGGGTGGAGGCCTGCAGGCCTCCACCCCTTTTATCACGATCAGGTACTTGCTCAGAACCGACCGGCGCGGAAATCCTCGATCGCCTCAACGATCTGCGCCTCGGTGTTCATGACGAAGGGCCCGTATTTCGCCACCGGCTCACGCAGCGGCTTGCCGGCAACGATCAGGAACCGGGCCGGGCCGGCCTTGGCCGCCGCCCGCACACCGTCGCCGGCCCCCAGCATGCCCAGCGTGCCGCGCTCCAACATCTCGCCGCCGATCTCCGCCGCGCCCTGATAGGCATAGGCGAAGCCGGCATGGCCTTCGGGCAGTGGCACATCGATCACGGCCCCGGCCTCCAGATGCACATCGAGATAGATGGGCTCGGTGGTGCCGCCCTCGACCGCGCCGTCGGTACCGTTGAAGCGGCCAGCGATGACGCGGACGGTCGCGCCGGGACCCGCGGCGACCTCGGGGACCGCGTCGGCCGGGATGTCCTGGTAGCGCGGCGCCGTCATCTTCTCGCCCGCAGGCAGGTTGACCCAGAGCTGGAAGCCCCACATCAGGCCGTTCTCCTGCTCCGGCATCTCGGAATGGACAATCCCGCTGCCGGCCGTCATCCACTGCACGCTGCCGGGGCCGAGCAGGCCGACATTGCCTTTGTTGTCGCCATGGCGCATCCGGCCAGCCAGCATGTAGGTCACGGTCTCGAAGCCGCGATGCGGGTGGTCCGGGAAGCCGGCCAGGTAATCGGCGGTATCGTCGGACCGGAATTCGTCCAGCATCAGGAAGGGGTCGAGATCCGGCAGGCCGGGTTGGCCGATCACGCGGGTCAGCTTGACCCCGGCGCCCTCGCTGGTCGCGCGGCCCCGCAGGGTGCGGGCCAGGCTGCGTGGCCTGGCCAGGTGGCCGGTCGTCGTGGTGGTGGTTGCCATCATCATCTCCGTTCGCGGGCACCGGTCGGGCCGGTGCGGTTTCGCTCTGCCCCCAAGATCGGGATTGCCGGGCATGACGGAAATGCCGCTTTCCTCGAAACCGCTGTTCGATATGATCGAACGATGAGATATCGGCTCGACGACATCGCCACCTTCCTGCAGGTGGTCGACAGTGGCAGCATCAGCGCCGCGGCCCGGCGGCTCAACCTGTCGAAATCGGTGGTCAGCAAGCGCATCACCGATCTCGAGGCCGGGCTGGGCGGGGCGCTGCTGCAGCGCTCCACCCGCCGGGTGCTGCCGACCGAGCGCGGCCTGGCCTTCTATGAGCGCGGCCGCAGCATCCTGCGCCAGCTCGACGAGGCGGCGGCGGAGGTGGCGGAGAGCGATGGCGACCTGCGCGGCGCCCTGCGCGTGGCGGCACCGATGAGCTTCGGCACGCTCTATCTCGGCCCGGTGCTGTTCGACTTCGCCGGCCGCCACCCCGGGCTGGCGCTGACCCTCGACCTCGACGACCGCATGGTCGACCTGGTGGGGGAGGGGTACGACGTCGCCATCCGCATCACCCGGCCGCGCGATTCGGCGCTGATCGCCCGCCGGCTGGCCGCCAGCCGCCGCGTCGTCTGCGCCAGCCCGGGCTATGCCGCCGCGGTCGGGCTGCCGCGCAGCCTGGCGGAGCTGCCGCAGCATGAGGCGATCGGCTATGCCGAGGCGCCGTCGGCCTGGCTGTGGCAGTTCACGCCCTTCGCCGCGGGCGGCCCGCCGCGCACGGTGGTGATGCGCAGCCGGGTCACCGTCAACAATGGCGAGGCCGCGCGCGACGCCGCCATCGCCGGGCTGGGCCTGGTGGTGCTGCCGACCTTCATCACCGCCGATGCGCTACGCGACGGCCGGCTGGTGCCGGTGCCGCTGGACGCCGAGCCGGTGGCCGACGTGATCCATGCCCTGTATCCGCAGACCCGGCACCTGTCGCGCCGGGTGCGGGCGCTGGTCGATCATCTGGCGGCAGGGTGCACCGACCCGGCGCCGTGGGAGCAGGGCTTGTCGTTCGCTCCAGTCGAACACGGCGTTTCCTGACCGGCGGCTTTCGCGGGCGGTTGGAAAGGCCGATCTCTGCGTCACCACAGCACGACGGGAGACGGACATGATCACGCTGCACGACCGCATGGCCCGGGGCCGCACCGAGACCGGCCTGATCGAGGGCCGCCACACCTTTTCCTTCGGCCGGTTCCGCGACCCGGAGCGCATGGGGTTTCGTTCGCTGCGCGTGCTGAACGAGGACCGCGTCGTTCCCGGCGCCGGCTTTCCGGCGCATCCGCATGCCGAGATGGAGATCCTGACCTATGTGCTGGGCGGCGCGGTCGCCCATCGCGACAGCCTGGGCAATCGGGCGGAGATCCGGGCCGGCGACCTGCAGCGCATGACCGCCGGCACCGGCATCACCCACAGCGAGATGAATCCGTCCGACACCGACACGCTGCATCTGCTGCAGATCTGGATCCATCCGGACCGGTCCGGCCTGGCACCGGGCTATGAGCAGATCAGGGTGCCGGAGGCTGGAGGCAGTCTGCACCTGGTTGCCGGTCCCGACGGATCGGAGGGGGCCGTGACCATCCACCAGGACGTCCGGCTCTATATCGCCCGGCTGGCCGCCGGCGAAACGGTCGAACATGCGATCGGCCTGGGCCGGGGGGCCTTCGTGCAACTGACGCGCGGCATGGTCACGCTCGACGGCCATGAAATGCGGGCCGGCGATGGCGCCGCTATCGAGGATGAGGCCAGCCTGCGGGTCACCGCCGAGACCGAGGCCGAGATTCTGCTGTTCGATTTCGCCTGAAGTGGTCAAGAAGGGGGCGGCGACGTCGCCGCCTCCCGAAGCCGTGTCGTTGAGACGCAATTGCGGCTACAACCATCGCGGCATCCTACCGTCCGGGTCGGCCGCGGACCGAACCAGCCCCATCGAACGGCCAGTCCCGGCGCTCCTCCACCTTCCCAACCGGATCATGCGCATCGCCCTGCTTCTCGCCCTTATCGTTGCCTTCCTGGCCGGGATCGGCATCTGGAGCTTCCACATCACCGCCGGTTTGGCCGGGGCCGATGGCGGCGCGGCGATCTGGGTGGCCGGCGGCGCCGGGGTGGCCGCGGTGCTGCTGATCGGCGGCTTCGTGCTGCTGATCCTGCGCACCCGCCCGCGGGATCGCGATCGGAACTGACCTGCCCGAGCGGCGGGCTTGCTTCGGCGTCGGGGCTGTGGCCGGATGCCTGCTTTCGGGAACGCAGCAGACCGGGCATGGCCGACGATCCGATGACTGAGCCACCCCAGCGGGTGGGGTTTCTGCTGGTCCCGAACTTCTCAATGATGGCGCTGTCGGCGGTGCTCGAGCCGTTCCGCGCCGCCAATTGGGTGGCGCGCCGAACACTGTACGAATGGCGCCTTCTGTCGGTCCACGGCGCCCCGGTCACCGCCAGCAACGATGCCGTCCTGGTGACCCAGGGGGCGATCGGGCCGGAGGATTCCTTCACCATGGTGGTGGTCGTCGCCGGCCTCGACCCGCAGGATGGGCGCGACGAACGCATCCTGGCCTGGCTGCGGCGCATGGCCCGGCGCGGGTCGCGCCTCGGCGCCGTCTCGACCGGCACCTATCACCTGGCCTGGGCCGGGCTGTTGGACGGCTATCGCTGCACCATCCATTGGGAAAACCTCAGCGCCTTCACCGAGACCTTTCCACGGCTCGACGTCACCGGGCGGCTGTTCGAGATCGATCGCGACCGTTTCACCTCGGCCGGCGGCACGGCGTCGCTCGACATGACGCATTACCTGATCGGCCAGGCCCACGGCATCGACTTGGCCAACCAGGTCGCCGAACAGTTCCTGCACGCCCGGCCGCGCCAGGGCCATGCGCCGCAGCGGATGGAACTGCGCGAACGGCTCGGCGTCAGCCATCCGAAGTTGCTGGCCGCGATCGCCGAGATCGAGGCCAACCTGGCCGAGCCGCTGCCGCGTGCTACGCTGGCCCGAGCCGCCGGGCTGTCGACCCGGCAGCTCGAACGCCTGTTCCGGATCTATCTCAACTGCACCCCGTCCCAGTACTATCTCGAGGCGCGGCTGAAGCACGCCCAGATCCTGCTGGCGCAGACCTCGATGCCGGTGCTGGAGGTGGCGGTGGCCTGCGGTTTCGCCTCCGCCTCGCATTTCGCCAAATGCTATCGCTCGCTGTTCAGCCACTCGCCGCGGGCGGAGCGGGCACCGCGCCCAGCCGGGCCGATGCAGGTGATGGGCCAGCGCCGGGCGTGGTGAGGCCAAAGGTCAGCGTAACAGCGGCGTGACCTTGGCCTTCAGAAGGCGCACCAGCTCCGGGTCCATCACCTCGAACCGGTCGGGAATGTCGAGGCAAATCACGCGGGCATGCTTCAGCGAGCCGCGGAAACGGCCGGCGATCTTCGCCCGCTGCGATTTTTCCATGACGAAGATCAGATCCGCCCATTCGACCAGCTCGGCCGTCAGCGGCTCCTCGGCGTCGGGGTTCAGCCCGGCCGAGGCCGTCTCGACTCCGGGATGGCCGGCGAAGATCGCTTCCGCAGTCGGGCTGCGTTGGAGATTGCGGCCGCAGACGAACAGGACGTGCTTCAACGGGCCGTCATGTCCGCCGCAGGATTTCGGCCAGGCCGGTCGGCAGGGTGCCGCTCAGCAGCATCACCTGCAGCCGTAGCAGCGCGCCGACGGTCAGGGAGTCGGTGATCCGGCCGTCGGCGACCATGGCAAAGGCCTCGGCCAGCGGCACCGTGCGCACCGCCAGATCCTCGGTCTCCTCCGGCGCCGCCTCGCCCTGGGTCAGGCCATAGGCGACGAACAGATGGGCGATCTCGGTCGAGACGCTGTTCGACAGGTGCATCGTCAACAGCGGGTGCCAATGGGCCGCCTCCAATCCAGTCTCCTCACGCAGTTCGCGCTCGGCCGACAGCATGGGTGCGACATCGGGGTCACCGCCACCCTCCGGGATCTCCCAACTGTACAGCCCGGGGGCGTAGCGGTACTGGCCGACCAGGGTAACGCGGCCGCGATCATCGATCGGCACCACCCCGACCGCCAGATTCTTGTAGGTGATCACGCCATAGATCCCCGGCGTCCCGGCCGGGGTCAGCACGTCGTGTTCGTCCACCTTGATCCAGGGATTCTCGTAGACCGGCTTGACCTTCAGCGTGGTCCAGCGGTTCAAACCGCCGTCACCACTGGCCCCGTCACCATTCGCCACGAACATCCTCCACCAGCCGCTCCAGGCGGTTGAGGTCGGCGACGTGCAGATGGTCGGCGGCGCGGACGACGAGGCGGGCGCGGGCCAGGTCGCTCAGCACCCGGGCCACGGTCTCGCGCGTGGTGCTGACGCGGCTGGCGATGTCGGAATGCACCGGGATCGGCCGGATAACGGCAGTGCCGTCCGGCTGCCCTCCAAGGATGGCCAGGCGCAGGATCTCGGCATGCACCCGGTTGTTGGCGCCCAGTGTGCTCAGCTCCATGATCCGCTCATTGGCGCGGCGCAGCACGCCGACCAGATGCACCATGGTGGCCAGTGCCAGGGCTGGGTTCTCGGTCACGACGGCGCGGAAGGCGGCGGTCGGCAGCACGGCGACGGTCGCGTCGGTCAGCGCCATGACATTGGCGGAGCGGGGCGCCCGGTCCAGCCCGGACAGCTCGCCGAACATCGAACCGGCTTCCAGATCGTCGAAGGTGATCTCTCGGCCCGAGGCGGAATAGATCACCACCCGCACCCGGCCCTCGACGAGGAAGTAGACATGGTCGGGATCATCGTTGCGATCGATGATCTGCTCCTGCGCCTCGAAGCGCTGCCAGCGGCATTGCTTCAGGATCTCGGCGCGGATGGCGGGGGGAACGACCGACAGAAGGTCGATCCCGTCGAGGGAGCGGGCGTCGTTGGCGGTCACGGTCCGTCTCGTTCTTTGAGGCGCGCCAGGATAGGGCCGCCGGAGCGGTCCCGCCAGAGCCGATCTGCGCACCCATGACCGGGGGCGGCCACCGTGTTTCCTTGCTTCAGCCCCGGCCGGCCAATGCCTGCTGCTCGACGCCGATGCGATGGCGCAGCAGGAGCGCGTTGGCGATCGAGAAGACAAGCGCAATCCACCAGGCACCGAAAGCCAGGGGCAGCACCGCGATCTCGGCCGTGACGATCAAGTAGTTAGGGTGGCGGACCCAGCGATAGGGGCCGCGGCGCACCAAGGGCGCGCCGGGCAGGCTGAGGATCCGGGTCGTCCAATAGGGTCCCAGCGTCGCCACCACCCAGATCCGGCCCGCCTGCAGCAGCACGAACAGCGCCAGCAGCGGCCAGGAAGGAGCGCGGTCGGCCGGCACCAGCAGGAATATCGCCAGCAGCCAGCCGCCATGCAGCAGGATGAACAGCGGATAGTGGCTGGCCCCGCTTTCGACCGCGCCCCGGTCGCGCAACCGGGATTCGTTGCGGCGGGCATAGACCAACTCTCCCAGGCGCTGCGCCGCCACCAGCAACGCCACGACCTGCACCCAACCCAGCATCATCCGCAGTCCAGCACGGCAAAGCCGGCGCAGAAACCGGGGCCCAACGCGCTCAGCAGCCAGCGCCCGGCCATCTGTCGGCGCTTCTCCGCCAACACGAACATCACCGTCACCGCCGACATGTTGCCGTACTGGCGCAGCACCGCCCGTTCCGCACCCATCGCCGCATCGGTCAGCTCGAAGGCATCGCGCAGTGCCTCGACCACCTTGGTGCCGCCGGGATGGAAGACGAAGCCGTCGATGTCGCGGAGCGTCAGGTCGTGCCGTGCGAGGAAACTCTCGGCTGCCGGCCGCAGGTCGTTGCGCACCAGGGTCGGGATGTCGCGTGAGAAGATCACGCCCAACCCGTCCGCCTCGACTGACCAGCCCATCACATCGAGCGTTCCGGGCCAGCGATGCTCGCCCGTCGGCCCCAGCGCCGGCGCGCCGTCATCGGGACGGATAAGCGCCGCTGCCGCGCCGTCGCCGAACAGGGCGGTGGCCACGACGTTGCTCTTGGTCAGGTCGCCGCGCCGGAAGGTCGGGCCGCACAGCTCGACCACCAGCAGCAGCACGGTGCCGCCCAGGGCGCGCGACAGCGCCGCGGCGCGGGCCAGGCCCAGCACGCCGCCGGCACAGCCCAGGCCGAAGATCGGCAGCCGCACCATGTCGGGGCGGAAGGGCATGCGTTCCATCAGCCGGGCATCAAGGCTCGGCGTCGCGATGCCGGTCGAGCAGATGGTGACGATGGCGTCGACCTCGCCGATACCGCATCCGGCGTCGTCCAGGCAGCGCCGCGCCGCGGTCTCGAGCAGGTCGAGCGCCGCGTCCATGAACACGGCATTGCGGTCGTGCCAGTCATGCGGCGCGAAGTACCAGTCCAGCGGGACGGCGGATCGTCGGGTGTCGATGCCGGCGGATTCGTAGACCGTCGCCATGCGGTCGAACAACGCCGGCCGCGCTGCGAAGACGCGACGGGCACCCTCCCGGGCTTCCGCCTGGGTGATTACGTGTTCGGGGACGGCTGTCGCCAACCCCGCGAGCCTTGGCATCCTGGTCCTTCCGCGGGATCCGGTGCCCGCTCAATCTGGCCCCAGACAATGGGGATCCGGACGCTGTTCGGAAAGGGTTGGCCGGAAGTTTCGCGACCAGACCTGTCAGGATGTCGCGGGGTCGGCGCTTCGGCGGGACCGCAAAGCCGTGGCGGCGATCAGGGCAGCGGCGAGGCACGCGGCGGCTGCCCCCAACGCCACGGGCCGGAAGCCGGTACCGGCATAGCCGATCCCTGCCAGCCCGGTGCCGACCAGGACGCCGAGATAGGTGACGGCGCTGTTCAGGCCCAGCACGGCGCCTCGTGCGTCCGGCTTCGCCTGCGACAACTGCAGCACCAGGATGTTCAGGCCGAAATGGTTGGCGAAGCCCCATAGCCCGGTCAGCGCGGCAATGGCGGTGAAGCTATGCGCCGCTGGCAGCATCAGTGAGTAGATCGCGGCCACGGCCACGAGGATGGCGGGGAAGAGCCGGCGCGGCCCCAGCCGGTCGACCAGCCCGTCGCCGAAGCTGGCGGCGCCGAAGCCGAGCCCATAGGTCAGCACGATCAGTCCGGCCTGCCCGGCGGAGAGGCCGAGCTGGCTGCGCACATGGTCGCCGATGAAAGCGTACACGCCGTAGAATGAGGCCATGAAGCCAAGGCAGATCAGCAGCAGCGCCGGCACGCCGGAATAGGTGAGGGGGGCGACCCGCGCCGCCGGTCCCTGCCGCGCCGCCGCTGCCCGACCGCTGCGCGCCGGCAGCCGGGCGATGCCGGGCAGGGCGAGGGCGGCGAGCCCGGCCAGCAGCAGGAACACGGCGCGCCAGCCCAGCGTCTCGGCGATGAAGGCGGCCGCAGGCACCCCCGCCACCATCGAGACCGACCAGCCGGTCAGCACCCGGCCGAGCACGCGCGACTCCCGGCCCGGCGGCGCGATGGTGGTGGCCAAGGTGTAGATCGATGGCAGGATCACCCCGGCCCCCAGCCCGGCCAGCGCCTGGGCCGCTGTCAGCATCAGCCAGTGGTTGGCGAGGGCCGACAGCAGGGTCGCCGCGATCAGCCCGGCCATGCCTGCGAACAAGGCCCGTCGCGGCCCGATCCGGTCGATCTGCGGTGCCAGCAGGAAAGCCGAGAGGGCCGTGGCCCCGCCATAGGCTGCGATGGCGCGGGACACCGCCACCGGCGTTGTTGCCATCGCCGTCGCCACATCGCCCAGGATTGGACTCAGCACCAGCGAGTTCGACCCGACCACGGCAATGCCCGCCGTTAGGATCGCGGTCTGCAGCGAGATGGCGCTTCCATATTGATGATGTTCAGGCATATGGCCATAATCACCGAACCACGTTCAGTCAGGAAGCGTGATTCAAATGGTCATCGAAAAAACGAAGGCGGTTCGGCGCCGGCCGGCCGAGGCTGCCGCCGTCGACGCCGTCGACCGAAAATTATTAGGGCTGATCGCCGTCGACGCGGCCTTGAGCTATGCCGAACTCGGCCGTGCCCTGAATCTGTCGCCGCCGGCGGTGCATGAGCGGGTGAAACGGCTGAAGCGCGACGGGGTGATCAAGGCGACCGTGGCGGCGCTGGATGGGCCCAAGCTGGGCAAGCCGCTGCTGGCCTTCATCCATGTCGACACCATCGGCTGGGGCAAGAGCCAGGAGATGCTCGACCTCGCCGCGCTGCCGGATGTCGAGGAGATCCATTCGGTCACCGGCGACACCTGCATGCTGCTGAAGGTGCGGATGCGGGACACCCAGGCGCTGGAGGATCTGCTGCGGATGATCTACGAAATCCCGGGCGTCAAGGGCACCCGCAGCTATATCGCCCTCAGTTCCTATCTCGAACGCGGGCCGCAACCGGCGGCCTGACGACGGTCAGGGCAGGTCGAACAGCAGGATCTCGCTGTCTGCAGCGCGCCCGGTGATCGTCACCGCAGCCTCGTCCTCGACCGCGGCGCCGTCGCCCGCATCGAGGCGCCGGCCATTCAGTTCGACCGCTCCGCGCACCACCTGCAGCCATGCCTTGCGGCCCGGTTGCAGCGCGTGGCCGACCTCGTCTCCCGCAGCCAGGATCGAGGCATACAGCGCCACATCCTGGTGGATCGTCACCGCCCCGTCGCCGCCCGACCGGGCACCGATCAGGCGCAGGCGGCCCTGCTTCTCCTCACGCGCCACGGTGACCTGCTCGTAGCCCGGCGCCAGGCCGGCCTGCTCGGGCAGGATCCAGATCTGCAGGAAATGTACCGGGTCGCGGTCGGAATGGTTGAACTCGCTGTGTCGGATGCCGCTGCCGGCCGACATCCGCTGCACGTCGCCCGGGCGGATCACCGATCCGGTGCCGATGCTGTCCTTGTGCTCCAGCGCGCCATCGAGGACGTAGGACAGGATCTCCATGTCGCGATGGCCGTGGGTGTCGAAGCCGGCACCGCCGCGGACACGGTCTTCGTTGATCACCCGCAGCGGCCCCAGGCCCATCTGCTCCGGATCGTGGTACTGGCCGAAGGAGAAGCTGTGCCGGCTGTCGAGCCAGCCGAAATCGGCGGTGCCGCGTTCCGCGGCCGGGCGGATGGTGATCATGCGAACCTCCTTGGCGTCATGGTCGTCGTGATGGCCTCCATGTCGGGTGCCGGGCGGCGCAGACAATCATACCGTCGGGAACAAGATTGTCGCCGAAACAGCGACGATGCCGGTCGTGTCAGACCCACGGCAATCTGCCCAGGCGCGCTCGCCTCACAGATCCTTCGTCATGAACACCCGGCTCGTACCGGGCGGGTCACAGGCGATCTCGCCAAAGCGCCGCCATCCGTGGCGCTCGTAGAAGCCGGGAGCCTGGAAGCTGATCGTGAACAGCATGGCCACCCGGCAGCCGCGCCGCCGGCCCTCATCCTCGAACATCTGCAGAATCTCGCTCCCGAGCCCGGAGCCGCGCAGCGATGTCGGCAGATGGAAGAGTTCGAGGAACAGCATGCCCAGGGAGGTGCGGCCGGTGGCGCCGCCCAATACCTCACCGGTCTCGGGATCCTGGACAGTGATCGCGAGCGGCCGCCGGTCGCTGTAGCCGGTGACCTCGTCATTGTAGCTGTTCAGCCCATCGTTGAGGAGCTGTTGCATCGCTGGGTCTACGACATCGGTCAATAGGAGCAGCGGTCTCGGCATGGCGGCCTTCCGGTGTGAGCTTGGGTCTAAGCGGCGATTGTCAGCCATGGCCAGCGGGCTTGGTAGTCTTCCGCCTTGCGGCGAAAAAGATCGGGCCGCGGGTTCATGGGGTTGATCCTCAGAAGGCCATCCCACAAGTCCTCCAACCCGTTCGGGGCATACAGATCGCCCGAGGCGGCATCGATGCCGACGCAGGTGCAGGCGACGAGATAGCGGTCGATGCCGTCCTTCGAACGGTGCAGGCGCGGATAAGCGCCGCCGAACCGCTGCGGGTACCAGAGATGAACCCGGGCTTGGTTCCTGATCTCGACCGATACGTCGAGATCGTCGAACACAGAAGCGGCCCGCTGGATCACGGCATCCTCGGCCTCCCACGACAGGTCGCAATCGTCGAAATAGAAGACGTCGTAATCTTTGATGGCCGAGGGTGCCGGGCGCCCCGAGCGCCGGTTCCAGATCGTCTGGAACAGGCAGCCGGCCGTCAGGAAGCAGTCCGCCAAGCCGAGCCGGGGCAGCCGCTCTAGGATCGCGGCGTTCATCGGATTCGCCATCGCCCAGTCGACGAAGGTCGTGGCAGACATCGGCATCGTCCCGGCTCACTCCGACTCGTGGCAGGCAGGATGGCAGTCTATCGGGGGGAGGCATTTCGGAAAGGTGGAATGGACAGGTCGTCGCAGGCGGCGGTTTCGTCGACTGTCGCAGGCCCCGAGTTGTGGTGCCCTCTGGAGGTGGGCAAAGTCGCGTCGCGCGATCGGATGCAGAAGCGCCGCCAGGATGGGATCGTGGTGGCTCCGCAGAATTTTCCTCGGCCCGTGTCGGTTCGCTGATCACCCGGTCGTCCTTGGGGCAGAGACATCCAAACACGGAGACCACCGATGACCGCCAATGCCGCCCCGACCTCGGATCGCGAACTGATCCTGACCCGCCTGATCGACGCGCCGCGCGAGACCCTGTATCGCGCCTGGACCGAGCCCGAGCTGATGAAGCAGTGGTTCGCGCCGCTGCCTTGGACCACCCCGGTGATCGAGACTGACGTCCGGCCGGGCGGCTCCAGCCTGATCGTGATGCGCGGCCCCGACGGCACCGAGTTCCCGAACCCGGGCGTGTATCTCGAGGTCGTCAAGAACGAACGCCTGGTCTTCACCGACGCCTACACCAAGGCCTGGGAGCCGTCGGAGAAGCCGTTCTTTACCGGCATCATCACCTTCGAGGACGAGGGCGGGAAGACCCGCTACACCGCTCGCGCGCTGCACTGGACCGTGGCCGACCGCGAGGCCCATGAGAAGATGGGTTTCCACGAAGGCTGGGGCCAGTGCGCCGACCAGCTGGCGGCCCTTGTCGCGAAGCTCTGACACCGGACGGGCCGCGGTCGCGGGACGGATTTCCATCCTGCGCACCGTGGCTGCCGCGTGCCGGCGGTGGCGCCTTCCGCGCGGTCTATCCGCTGTCCGCAGCCTAGCCACGCGCCCGGTCCTGAAGCACTGGCGGACGATTGCAGAAGTAGCCGAGTTCCCCGCAAAACGAAATCGTGGTGTAGCCCAGATCCGGAAAACTGAGCCTCGTGAAGATGGATGCGGCCAAGGTCGCACCCCTCGGATGACAAAGTTTCCGGAGGACAAGAAAATGGACCACCACGCAGAGCGGTCGCTTTACTGTATCGAAAGCAGATTGGACTTCCCAGTTCAGGAAAGACCGGCCTTCCGCCGTCTCCGGGGCGCATTCGTCGCCTTGTATCGGGCCGCCGCCGACCGCAGCCGTCGCGCCCGTGAGCGGAAGCATCTGATGACCGATCACCAGCTGCGGGACATCGGCTTCCGCCGCATCGGCACCGGCCGGGTCATGCACCTCGTGCCGATCGACGAGACCGCCGCTTCACTGCGGCGCTGACCATGACCTCGCCTGTCGGCAGGCCGATGGCGGGGAGGTCAGCCGGCGTCGGGCTGGCGGCGATAGTGATAGCGGGACAGTTCGGTGCCGAAGCCGAGCGATCGGTAGAGGGCACGGGCGGCGCTGTTGTCGGCCACGACCTGCAGGCAGCAGCCCTGGATGCCCCGGGACTTCGCCCAGCCCATCAGGCCGCTCACGGTCCGGGCCGCGTGGCCACGCTGGCGGTGGTCCGGATGGGTGCCCACGGATTCCACCACCAGCAGTTGATCGTGGATGACGCCATAGGCGATCGCCACCAGCGCCCCGTCGACGCGGCGGGCGGCAAAGGCCTTGGGCAGCACGATGCTGCCGACCATCTGGCGATAGGGGCTTCCGGCCGCATCGGCTGACTCGGTCGGATTCATCGCGGTGCGCGCCGCCAGCCACGCCTCGCTCGGAGTTTCCGACAGCTCGACCGTCCCGTCAGGCTCGGTCCGGTGATCGGCGAGATCGGCGAAGATCGTGCAGGTCTCGCCCTCGGCGGCATAGCCCTGGCGCTCCAGCGGCCCATCCATCTCGGCGACGATGGAGGGCACCCGGAACAGGGCCGACTGGCCGAGCGAGCGGTAGATGCCTTCCGCCGCCGCCACGATGCGCGACGGATCGCGCGGCCCCGACCGCAGCGGGTTGACCGAGTTGGTCCGGCGCGTCTGGCCGCCGGATGCCCGCAGCAGCCAGCCTTCCAGCAGGACCTGACGCGGCGACGGCCACGCGTTCTGGCAGGCTTCCTCCGCCGTCCAGGCGAGATCGTCGGTGGTCATCGGCGCCTCTACAGAATGCCGGACCTGGCGAAGTTCCGGCCGCAATCCTTCTATCCATGAATCATCCGGCGAGGCCAGCCCCTGGCAGGGGCTGGCCCGCTGGTTTCAATGGCGCGGCAGCAGCTTCTGCACCTCGTCCGACGCGTCGGCCAGGGCCTCCTGCGGCGTCGCGCTCTGCTCCACCACCCGCGACAGGTTGTCGACGATGGTCTGGGTTACCTTCACGCCGTTGCTGCCGGGGAAGGCGTACCAGGGCCGCATCTCGGTCATCTGCTCCAGCCCGGCCTTGAACAGCGGGTTCTTGGCGTAGAAGTCGCCGAGATACTCCGGCGACTTCGCCGCCAGCTCGTTGTTCGGGACATAGCCGGTGCCCGGCACCACCACCGAGGCGCCATAGGGCCCGGCGGCGAATTTGATGAAGTCCCAGGCCACCTGCTGCTTGGCCGGGTCGCGGGTCAGCATGACGGCGGCGTTGCCGCCGGTCGGCAGCTGGCCCTTGGCCGGGTCCAGCATCGGGATCGGCGCGGTGCGCATCTCGAACTTGTCGCCGACATTCTTGATGGTGTTGCGCAGGGCGCCGGTGGTCTGGAACTCGATGCCGACCTTGCCGGCGACGAAGGCCTGCTCGCCGGCCGATTTGGTGAAGACCGGCATGCCGCCCTCTTTCACCATGCGCTGGACCAGGGTGAAGGCGGCCAGGCCTTCCGGCCCGTCGAAGGCGACCTTCTTCTCATCGGCCGACAGCATGTCGCCGCCGGCACCGAACAGCAGGGCGCTGAACATCCAGTCGTCGCCCTGCCAGCGGAAATCGATGCCATCGACGCCGTTGCCCAGCGCCTTGATCTTGGCGCCCAGCGCCAGCACCTCGTCCCAGGTCTTGGGCGGGACGTCGGGGTTGCCGCCGGCCTGCCGCACCAGGTCGGCGTTGAGATACATGATCGGGTTCGAGGTGGCGAAGGCCAGCCCGGCCTGCTGGCCGCCGAACTGGGCCAGGCCCAGGATGTGGTCGCTGAAGCCCTGTTCGGCCATGTGGCCGTCCTTGTCGACGAAGGGCTTGAGGTCGACCGAGATGCCGCGTTCCGCCACCACCCGCAGCCGGTTCAGGCCGATGAAGGTGATGTCGGGCATCTCGTCGGTGCCGGCTTGGCGCAGGATCTGCTGCAGCCCGTCCTCATAGGTCGGCGACGGGCTGGCGAACACGATCTTCACGTCCGGATGCCCGGCCATGTACTTCTGCGAGATCGTGTCCATCACGTCCTTGAAGAAGCCCGGCATCGGGTAATGGACGATCAGGGTGGTGTCGGCCTGCGCAGTGCCCATCAGGGCACCCGCCAGCGCCACGCCCGCCAGCATGGTTCGGAACAGTTTCACGATATCCCCTCTCCTGGATTGTCGACCGGCGCTCAGCCCTTCAGGCCGGTCAAGGTGATGCCTTCGATGAAGCGGCGCTGGGCGGCCAGGAAGGCCACGACCAGCGGCAGGGTGACGATCACCGTCGCGGCCATCAGCGCGCCGTAGTCGTCCCCGGCCTCGGCCGCGCGGAAGAACAGCAGGCCCAGCGGCGGCGTCGCCATCTTCGTGTCGCTGACCACGATCAGCGGCCAGAACAGGTCGTTCCAATGTGCGACGACCGAGAAGATCGCGAAGGCGGTGATCGCCGGCCAGGCGTTCGGCACGATGACGCGGCGGACGATCCCCAGCTCGGTCATCCCGTCCAGCCGCGCCGCGGCGATCAGGTCGTCCGGCATGGCACGGAAGAACTGCAGGAACAGGAAGATGCCGAACACCGAGATGGCGAAGGGCGACACCAGCGCCACATAGGAATTCAGCGTGCCGGTGGCCGACAGCGCGACATAGATCGGCAGGGCGATGGCGTGGATCGGAACCAGCAGGCCCAACATGATCATCGTCACCATCGCCTGGGCACCGCGGAAGCGCAGCTTGGCCATGGCGTAGGCGCAGGGGATCGCAGTCACCAGCTGCAGCACCAGGATCAGGCCGCAGACGATCACGCCGTTCAGCAGGATCCGGCCCATCGGCACCCGGGTCAGCGCCTTGGTGAAATTCTCGACCACGGCCCAGCGATGCGGCAACAGCGACAGGGAGGACGAGAAGATCTCGTCCTGCGGCTTCAGCGCGACCGCCAGCATCCACAGATAGGGCGCGATGAAGACGAAGGCGCCGAGCGACAGCAGGGCGAAGCGCGCGACCCGTCCGGCCGTCCAGGAGGACGCGCTCATGTGTAGTGCACCCGGCGGTCGAGCACCCGGTACTGCACCAGCATCAGCACCACCAGCACGGCCAGGAACACCACCGTCATCGCCGAGGCATAGCCGACGCGGAGATAGACGAAGCCTTCCTGGTAGATGGTCCACAGCAGGACCTCGGAGGCCTTGTTCGGGCCGCCCTGGGTCAGGGTGCCGACCGTCTCGAACACCTTCACCGCGTTGACCACGCTGATGGTGATGACGAACAGCGTCGTCGGCCCCAGCATCGGCCAGGTCACCAGCCGGAACCGCTCCCAGGCGCTGGCCGCGCCGTCGATCTCGGCGGCGGCATACAGCTCGCGCGGGATCGCGGTCAGCCCGGCCAGGAACAGCACCATGTTGAAGCCGACCGACTGCCACACCCCGATCAAGGCGAGGCTCAGCAGCACCGTGCCGCTGCTGCCCAGCCAGTTCGGCCCGGGCAGGCCGACCAGCCGCAGCATCTCGTTCACCGGCCCGATGCTGGGGTGCAGCAGGTACTGCCAGACCGTGGCCATGGCGACCAGCAGCGAGGCGACAGGCAGGAAGTAGACGGTGCGGAAGAAGGACCGGCCGCGCGTCTCAGCCTGAATCAGCAGCGCCACGCCCAGGCCCAGCAACACCGAGGCCGGGGTGACGATGGCGGTGTAGACCGCGGTGTTCTTCAGCGAGATCAGGAAGGTGCGGTCGCCCAGCAGCTCGGCGTAATTGTCGAGGCCGATGAAGCGGATGCCGTCATAGCCCAGTTCGTAATCGGTCAGGCTGAAGCCCAGCACGGCCAGGGTCGGGGCCAGGATCAGTACGGCCAGCAGCAGCACCGCCGGGGCGGACAGGCGCCAGGCGGCCAAGGTCTCCGCCCGCGCCGCGGAGCGGGCGGCCTTCGAGGCGATGCCGCCATCGACAGCGACGCTAGCCATGGGCGGCGATCCGCAGCGGCGCGGCCGAGACCGACAGGCGTCCGCCCCCCGGCCCGAAGACCAGGATGTCGGCGGCGTCGACCGCCAGGGTCACCGGCGCGCCGGGGGCCAGCTCGGCCGCCAGCGCCGGCACCGTCTTGGCGACCAGGCAGGTGCCGTCGGCCAGGGCCAGGAAGGCCAGCAGCTCGGATCCCAGGAACTCCAGCCGCCGCACGGTCGCGGCCAGGCCGGGCTGGCCCGGCATCAGGAAGCGCAACGCTTCGGGCCGCACGCCCAGCGTCACCGCCGTGCCCGGCGCGGCCTCGATGCCGTCGGCCAGCACCCGGCCGCCGATGCGGGCGGCGCGTGCATCATCCAGCACCGCGTGCAGCAGGTTGATGCGCGGGCTGCCGATGAACTGGGCGACCTCGACATGGGTCGGGTCGGTGTAGACCCGCGCCGGGCTGTCCAGCTGCAGCAGGCGACCGCCCATCATCACCGCCACCCGGTCGGCCATGCTCAACGCCTCCGACTGGTCATGGGTGACGTAGAGGGTGGTGACGCCGGCGCGGCGGTGCAGCTCGACGATCTCACCTCGGGTGTGGACCCGCAGATTGGCGTCGAGATTGGACAGTGGCTCGTCCATCAGGAAGGCGGCGGGCTGGCGCACCAGGGCGCGGGCCAGTGCGACGCGCTGGCGCTGCCCGCCCGACATCTGGCCGGGCTTGCGATCCAGCAGATGGTCGATCTTCAGGCTGGCGGCCGTTTCGCGCGCCCGGGCCTGGATCTCGGCCCGCAGCGCCCGCTGGCCCGGCATCAGGCCACCGATCCAGGGCAGCCGCTGGGCGGTGGACAGGCGCCGCATCGCCAGCGGCACGGCGATGTTCTGCCCGGCGGTCAGGTGCGGATACAGGGCATAGGACTGGAAGACCATGGCGATGTCGCGCGCCGCCGGCGGCAGCGCGGTGATATCGCGCTCGCCCAGCTGCACCGACCCCTCGTCGGCATGCTCCAGCCCCGCCGCGATGCGCAGCAGGGTGGTCTTGCCGCAGCCGGACGGGCCGACCAGGGCGATGAATTCGCCCGGCGCCGCCTCGACGGTCACGTCCTGCAGGATGCGGTTGCTGCCGAAGGCCTTGCTGATGCGCCGCAGCGCCAGGCCGGTCACGAGGCCGCCTCGACCGGGCCCATGGCGTGAAGTGGGGGGCGCGGATAGACCTCGTGGATGACGTCGTCGATCACGAAGGGATGCAGTGCCGGCAGGGCGACGATCTCGCTCTCCACCGTCTCGTCCAGGGTGTGGATCACGGCGCCCAGGACCCGGTCGCCCGGCATGTCGCGCTCCATCGGTCCGACGGTGAAGCCGGAGGAGGGGCCCCAGACATAGCGGGTGCCGGCATGGCTGCCGGCCCAGGCACGGTGCAGATGGCCGCTGGCGACCAGGGCCACGCCATGCCGCTCGAACAGCTCCAGCAGGCGGCGGCGCGGCGCCGGTCGGATGCTCCAATAGCCGGTGTCGCCTTCGTCCGGCCGGTCGACGAAGACCGGCTTGTGCAGGAAGACCACGACGCCGCGACCCTCCGCCCCATCCAGCGCGTCCTCGAACCAGTCGAACTGGGCCAGTTCGTCCTCGGACCCCACGCCGATCACCTGGCTGTTCAGGCCGATCAGGCGCCAGCCCGGCTGGTCGTGCACCCAGCGGTCGGGGCCGACGATGCGGCGCCAGCGGTCCAGCCGCTCGGCATCGACCGGCTGGCGGGTGCCGGGCAGGTCGCCGACATCATGGTTGCCGGGGACGGACAGCACTGGGCAGGGCAGGGTGCGCAGCAGCCCGGCGCACTGCACCAGGTCGGCCTCGACATCCGCGCCGTCGACGCTGAGATCGCCGGTGTGGACCACCAGATCCGCCCGGACACTATGCAGCCAATCCGCCAGCGGCGCCCAGTTCGGCAGGAAGTGCTGCTTGCCGGGGCTGAGATGGGTATCGGTGATCTGGACGATCCGCACGCTTCCGCTCCTTGTGCTGTCGATCGCCCCGGCGCCATGGCGGATCGCCCGCGCATCGGGAAGCCCGGGGAGCGGCGGCAATCGGAGGTCTCGAAAATGGGCGAGGGGGCTTACCGCGGCCGGTGTCCGGTTCCGCCGTCCCCTCACGGCGCGCGGATGATAGGGTCCGGAGATGACGGATCTGTTGCGCCGCGATGAAGAATCGATGTCGCGGGCGGGTGTCGACGGCGTGCGCCGCCAACGGGCATCATGCCGACCGGACGACTCGACGAAGGCAGGTGGATGACCTTCCAACCAGGCGCGAAGGATTGCCGGCAGGCAGCGTGGCGGTGACCCAGGCGGGGCCCGGCCGCTCGCCCCTGCTGGCCGCGCTGGTGCAGTGGAACCGCGCCATCATTCCCTGGCCGGTGGCCCTGCGCAACGCATTGGCCGTGGCACTGCCGGTCGTGCTCGGCGTGCTGTTCGGCCAGACGGATGTCGGCCTCGCCGTGGCCGGCGGCGCGCTCAACGTCGTCAGTTCGGACGCGCCCGGGCCGCATGCGATGCGGCTGAGGCGCATGCTGCTGATCTCGCTGGGGGCTGGCTTGGCGGCGCTGACCGGCTTCTCGCTCGGCACCCATTGGCTGATGCTGCTGCCGGTGCTCGCGATCTGGGCCTTCGTCCTGGCCCTGCTGGTGGCGCTGGGGCCGGTCGCGACCCAGGGCGGCACCGCCGTCCTGATCGTGCTGGTGGTCACCAGCGGCACCGCCGGCCATGGCTTCGACCCCTGGGCCGCCTCCGGCCTGTTCCTCGCCGGCGGCCTGCTGGCGACCCTGTTCTCCGTCGCGGCCTGGCCGCTCAGGATCTACCAGCCGGAGCGGGACGCGCTGTCCGCCATGTACCGCATGCTGTCGGAGATCGCGCGGGCGATGCCGGAGGACACGGTGTTCATGCCCCTGGCCGATTCCGTGGCCGATGCCCAGCAGCTGCTGGGGCGCAGCAACGCCGCCCGCATCCGCGGGGTCGAGGCCTTCCGGGTGCTGCTCGGCCTGGCCGAGCGCATCCGGCTCGAACTCCTGGCCCTGTCCGATCTGCGCGGGCAGATCGACGACCCGGCGCTGCCGGCGCTCATGCGCCAGGCGGCGGTGGTGCTGCGCGGCCTCGCCATGGCGCTGCGCCAGGGTCGGCCGATGGCCGAGGGCGAGGCGGTGCTGAAGGGCTTCGAAACCGCGCTGGCCGCGCTGCGCGCCGCCCGCCACGCCACCCAGGATCCCGCATTGCGCCGCCGGCTGCATCTGGCCGAGGCCCGGGCGATCGGCCTGGCCGGCACCCTGCGCGCCGCGATCCGCAACACGGCGGAGGCCGGCAGCCGCGGCGACCGGCGGGCGACGGAACGGGATGCCAGGCAGCCGGCCGCGATGCGCCCTGGCGCGCCGCTGGCCACACTGCGCGCCAATCTGTCGCTGTCCTCCGTCGCTTTCCGCCACGCCCTGCGCTGCATGGTCTGCGTGGTGGCGGCGGAGGCACTGGGCCGCGCCATCGGCCTGCCGCAGTACTATTGGATCGCCATGACCGTGGTGATCGTGCTGAAACCGGATTTCGGTGGCACCGTCAGCTTCGGCCTGCTGCGGATGTTCGGCACCCTGGCCGGGCTGCTGCTGGCCACCGCCCTGGCCCATCTGGTGTTCGCGCATCCGCTGGCCCAGGCGCTGCTGGTGGGGCCGCTGTACTTCGCCTTCCGCTATCTGGTGCCGGTGCATTACGGCCTGGCGGTGTCGCTGCTGACCGCGGTGGTGGTGCTGCTGCTCGGCCTTGCCGGGCTGCCGGCGGGGGTGTCGGTGCTGGACCGTGGCGTCGCCACGGTGCTGGGCAGCCTGCTCGGTCTCGCCGCCTATCTGCTGTGGCCCACCTGGGAACGGCGGCGTGAGCGGCCGGTGATCGCCGCGATGATCGACGCCTATGCCGCCTATCTGACGGCGCTGCTGGCGGGCGACGCCCGGGCGCAGGCCGATGCCCGCGATGTCGCCCGCGGTGCCCGGGTCAACGCCCAGGCCACGGTCGATCGGCTGCGGGTAGAGCCGGCCGATCCCGGCCAGCCGGCGCGGGCCGAGGCGATCTTCGCCAACGCCAACCGCATCCTGCGCGCCGGCATGGCGCTGGAAAGCGCGCTGCACGACCATGGCGCGGCGGCGCTGGCGAAGCATGCCGCGATCGAACCGTTCGGCCGCGCCATCGCGGCGGCGCTGGCCGAGCTGGCTGCGGCCTTGCGCGACCAGCGGCCGGCGGCGATCCCGTTCGACCTGCCGGCCCGGCACCGGGCGCTGGCCGACCTGCTCGACCCCGCGGCCCTGCCGGAGGCCGACCAGCCGGTGATCCTGGCGCTGCTGGAGGCGACCGACCGGATGGTCGATGCGACCGAGGCGCTGGCCGGAGTGGTCGGTCGGGTTCCACCGGAGGCGGAGGGGGCGCGGGAGGCGGGACAGGGCGCGTGATCTCGGCGACACTCGCGGGCCGGGACTCACCGGTCGAACGAGGGGGGAATGCCATGCCGATCAAGGGAAGCTGCCACTGTCGCGCAACGCAGTTCGAGCTGCCGGAGGCGCCGACCGGCCTGACCCGCTGCACCTGCAGCTTCTGCGCCAAGCGTGGGCCGCTATGGGCCTACTACCCGGCCGGGGCGTTCAAGCTGCTGACCGCTCGCGACCGGGTGTCGACCTACCAATGGAACAGCTACACGGTGCAGCATCACCACTGCGCCATCTGCGGCTGCGGCACCTACACCGAGACGCCGGAATGGGTCGATGGCAAGCCGGATTTCAGCAAGCTCAGGATCGGCGTCAATGCCCGGCTGCTGGATGATTTCGACATCGATGCGCTGCCGGTGCAGGTGATCGACGGCAAGAACCTCTGGTAGCGGCGGCTGACCCCAGGCTCTGTCCTCTGCCGGCATCCTTGCGCATCACGCAAGGATGCCGTGCGCGGCGCAGTGGTTCCGCGGCCCGCGCGGCCGGCCTACTGAATCCTGACAGGCCGCGCAGCAGGGGGGAGGACCATGGTCCTTGGCGCAGGGATGGTTCGTCAGTCGCCTCTCCCGGATCCCTGTCATGCGTAGGTCCGACATCTGGATCCTGGCCGTCGCCTGCGGGGTCGTGGTCGCCAACAACTACTACAACCAGCCGCTGCTGGTGGATTTCGCCGAGACCTTCCAGGTCACGCAGCGCGAGGCCGGCAGCGCCTCGATCGTGACCCAGGCGGGCTACGCGATCGGCATGCTGCTGTTCGTGCCGCTCGGCGACATGATCGACCGGCGCCTGCTGATCGGCGCTCTGCTGCTGGCCTCGGCCGGCGCGCTGGCCGCCGCCGCCCTGGCGCCGAGCCTGCCCTGGCTGATCGTCGCCTGCTTCGCCGTCGGCTTCACCAGCGTGGTGCCGCAGGTGACCGTGCCCTTCGCCGCGCATCTCGCACCGCCGCAGGAGCGCGGACGTGCCGTCGGCACCGTCCTGGGCGCGCTGCTGTGCGGCATCCTGCTGTCGCGCACCGTCGCCGGTTTCGTCGGCGCCGAATGGGGCTGGCGCGCGATGTACTGGATCGCCGCCGGCGTGATGATCGTGCTGCTGGGGGTGCTGTCCGTCCTGCTGCCGAAGGACCGGCCGTCCTTCGAGGGACGCTATGGGACGCTGATGGCGTCGCTCGCGCGGCTGGTGCGGGAACAGCCGGTGCTGCGGCAGACGTCCCTGATCGGGGCGCTGCAGTTCGGCGCGTTCAGCGCCTGCTGGACCACCCTGGCCTTCCATCTCGATGCCATGCCGGCGCGTTACGGCAGCGACGTGGCCGGCCTATTCGGCGTGATCGGGGTGGTCGCGATGCTGATCACGCCGCAGGTTGGGCGGCTGGCCGACCGGGGCAGCCCGCATCTGACCGTGCTGCTCAGCAGCATCGCCGTGCTGGTCACGTTCCTGCTGCTGGCGGTCGTCGGCGGCTCGCTCTGGGGGATGATCGCCGGCTTCGTGCTGCTCGATGTCGCTGTGCAGTCGGGCCATGTCTCGAACATGACCCGCAATGTCGGCCTGAAGGCGGATGCCATGAGCCGGCTGAACACCGTCTATATGGTGTCCCGCTTCATCGGCGGTGCCGTCGGATCCGCCATGGGCAACCTGGCCTGGAGCCTGTGGCACTGGCCCGGCGTCTGCGCTGTCGGGCTGCTGCTGTCCGCCCTGGCCATTGCGGTGCAGCTCCGCCCGCGTGCTCCTTCGGCAAAGCCGTTGATGCCGTGACGCCACGCGGCGGCCCCGTCCGTCAGCGGCGGGCCGGCCCCTTGCCTTCCAGCAGCTTGATCAGGCGCCGGTGCTTGCGGGCGCGGGCGATGTCGAGTGGGGTGCCGCCGAAATCATTCCGGCGGTCGGGATCGCCGCCGCGCTCGCGCAGCAGCGCCGCCGCTTCCACCTGGCCCTGCATCACCGCCTCGTGCAGCGGGGTGTTGCCGGCTTCCCCTGACGCATTCACATCGGCGCCGCCATCCAGCAGCGCCGTGATCTCGTCGATCCGGCCGCGGATGGCGGCGACATGGATCGGGGCATCCCCGAAGAGGCCGACCTGGTTCACACCGGCGAGGTCCATCCCGCTGAAATCGGGCAGGTCCTCGTCCTTATAGCGTTTCAGCACATCGTCTGCGTTCATCGCACCATTCTCACGGGATCCGGCGGGCCGGGCAAGTCAGGCCGCCTCGCGCTGCGCCGCCGCGGCCTCGACCACGGCCGCGATCGCATCGAGCATCGCGGTGTCGTCGCCGGCCATGGCCTCCATCGACGCCATGCGGGCGATCACGGTGCCGGCCACCTTCTCCTCCACCGTGCCTTCGGCATAGGTGTAGTAGATCACCGCGCGCTCGCCGTCACGGTGGCAGCGCCCCTCGATCTGCTGCAGCTGGATCGCGCTGTGGCGCATGTCGTGCACCACCAGCGACCGGTCGCGGTCACCGCCCGGCATCTCGCCGCGATGCAGCGAGATCGACTCCGTCACCGTGAACACCACCGCGTCCAGCGCGCCGGTCTGGAAGGCGACGCGGGTGGCCTCATTGGCCTCGCCGGATTGGGTGCCGTTGATCTCGCCGACGGTCCAGCCGTGCCCGCGCAGCGTCTCGGCCAACATGGCGCTGGTCTCGAGGAAGGCGACCGAGATCGCGACCTGCTGGCCGTTCCCCAGCAGGTCGTCGCAGAAATCGGCGGTGCCGGCCAGGCGCAGCAGGCTGGCCTTCTGGCGGAAGCGCAGGTCGGCGGCCCAGCCGGTGGCGCGGCGGGTGCTGCCGCCGGCCAGCCCGAGCTCGCGCCGGAACTCGCGCCAGGTGGCCTCGTAGAGGCGTCGGGCGGGGGCGTCCAGCGCGGTCGGGGCCAGCTCGCGCTGCACCTCCGGCCAGCCGGCGATGTCCTCCGGCCGGCGGCGCAGCCCGATCGCCTTCGGGCCCTTGAACAGCAGCTCGGACATCACCCGGCGGTCGGCCGGGTTCGGATCCCAACTCCAGTTCTTCCAGCGGCCCTTGGCGCGGCCGATCCGCAGCCGTTTCATCAGCGCCCGGAATTCGTCCATGCTGCCGTCGACGCCGCCGGTGGCGTGGGCCAGCAGCCGGCCGAGATAGGAAAGCTCATGCGGCGCCTGGCCGGCGGTCGCGCTCATATAGATGGCGAAGGCGGCGGCCGCGGCCATCTGCCGGCACACCAGCCCCTGCTGGGAACTCGGGTTGCGGATGCGGTGGCTCTCGTCGATCACCACGATCGGCCAGACCCGCTTGGCCGTGCCGTACTTGGCTAGCTCGTTGTTCTTGGCGCGGGTCGACCGTTTGGTGCTGACCGGCGGCGGCGCCAGCAGCGACTTGGTCTTCTCGAAATTAGTCAGGGTCACCCGCTTGGCCGCGGTGCCGGACCGGGCGATGGTGCGCCGCCATTGCGGCACGGCGCCCTTGGGGCAGATCACCAGCACCTCGTCCTCCGGCATCGCCGCGACGGCGAGCCAGGCCGACAGCGTCTTGCCCAGCCCTGTCAGGTCGCCCAGCAGGAAGCCCGGCCGGCCCTGGGCCCGCGCTGCGAGGATGGCGTCGCGCGCCACGATCTGGTGCGGCCGTGGAATGAAATCGGGGCCGTCTCCGGCAGGGTTCGAGGTCTTCATGGCTTCTTCCTGGGCCGATTCCCGGCAGGGCGGAAGGCCGTCCGCGGAAGGCTGTCGGATCCTTGTCCGAAGGAGACAGGGCCGCGGCGGGTGTTGCATTTCCGCACGGAATATTGTGACTCATATATTACAATGTTGTTTTAACTTGGTTTGGTGCAGTGCGGTCGGCATCGTCGCCACGCCTTTCCCGAAACGATCGCTTTGCGATCAGAGGTCATCATGACCAAGAGCTTACTGTGTGGGGCCGCGCTTGCGGTCGTCATGGCCGCAGGGGCGGCCCACGCCGCCGATGACACGGGCCTGCAGGTCAAGATCTCCGGCCGCCTCGGCTTCCTGGCGGGCGTGGTGATCGACCGCACCGACAACCAGAATCTCGACCGCGACTACGACTTCGAGACCGGGGCGCGGCTGCAGTTCGACGTCAAGAACGTGACCGATTCGGGCCTGGAATACGGTGCCCGCATCCGCTTCAACAATGTCGACCGCAAGAACGGCGTCACCGTCGACCGCACCTATGTCTACCTGAAGGGCGGCTTCGGCACGTTCACCTTCGGCGACGCGCCCTACATCGCCGAGGACTTTCATGTCTACGCGCAGCAGACGCTGGGCACGAATTTCGGCCTCGACACCGACTGGGGCAACGGCTTCCGCAGCCCCGGCACCTGGCTGAGCGGCAGCAACGCCTTCTTCGCCGTGGCGCCCTACCAGCAGTTCGGCGGGCTGAACGCCAAGGACACGAAGGTCAAGTACACCTCGCCGTTCCTCCTGGGCTCCTCCGGCTCCACCGGCATCTCCTTCGGTGTCGACTTCACCCCCGTGGTCGGCGGCAACGGCCATGCCGGCCCCGGCGGCGTCAACGACCTGATAAATGACAGCACGACGCTCTATGAGAACGTCATCGGCGGCGGCCTCGACTATCGAGAGACCTTCGCCGGCACGTCGGTGCGCCTGTCCGGCATGGCCTATGAGGGCAACGGCGTCAGCGGCAATCACGACCTCGAGGCCTACTACCTGGCCGGCCAGGTCGGCTTCGCCAATGGCTTCTGGGCCAGCGCCAGCTGGACGCATTTCTCCAGCACCTTCCACGCCGACAAGGCGATCGACTCGATCGTCGGCGACCTGTCCTACACCACCGGGCCGTGGCTGGCCTCGATCGGCTACGCCTACACCACGGCGGAGCGGGACAACGGGCTGAACTCGTCCTTGAACGATGGCAAGGATCTGCAGACCAGCCACAATGTGATCGGAACCCTGGTCTACAACGTCGCGCCGGGTCTCGATGCGTTCACCGAGCTGCGCTACGAGAAGGACGAGTTCCGTCAGGGCAGCGACTTCGAGACCTCGGCCCTGAGCGTCGGCACCATCCTGAACTTCTGAGCCGCAGGGGCGCGGTTGGCCGCGCCCCGACTTGTCTCCCTGAACCACATCCAACCGGGGCACCGGCGCGTATCAGACCGATGCGCGCGCTCCTCGTCTCCCTTCTCGCCCTGCTGCCGGGCGGCTGTTCGCCGCTCGGCATGCTCAACGCGGCCCTGGTCCGCGACAACGCCGTGGTCCAGGCGGACATCGCCTATGGCGCGGGGGACCGTCGGAAGCTAGACCTGTACCAGCCCCGGACGCCATCCTCGCAGCCTGCCCCAGTGGTGGTGTTCTTCTATGGCGGCAGCTGGACCAGTGGCGAGCGGCGCGACTACCGATTCGTCGGCCAGGCGCTGGCGGCCGAGGGGATCGTGGCGATCGTGTCGGATTACCGCCTGGCCCCGGCGGCCCCGTTCCCGGCCTTCGTCGAGGACGGGGCGGCCGCGGTGGCCTGGGCGGCGGCGAACGCGGCCCGCTATGGCGGCGATCCCGACCGCATCGTGCTGGTCGGCCACTCCGCCGGGGCCTATATCGCGGCGCTGCTGGCGACCGATCCGTCCTATCTTGCGGCTGAAGGCCTGCCCCTGACGCGCATCCGCGGCGTGGTCGGCGAGGCCGGGCCCTACAGCTTCCACCCGCTCACCTGGGGCCCGACGCGGCATGTCTTCGCCGGGCTGACCGACGAAGACAAGGCCCGCCCGATCGCCCAGGCCGGGCCGCAGGCGCGGCCGATGGTGCTGCTGCACGGCGCCGCCGACGGCACGGTGCGACCCAGCAACACGACGGAGATGGCGGAGCGTCTCCATGCCGCCGGGGTGCCGGTCGAGACCCATCTCTATCCCGGCCTCGGCCATGTCGGGCTGCTGCTGACCTTCTACCCGGCCTTCCGCGGCCGGGCGCCGGCATTCCGGGACTTGGTCGCGGCCGTGCGCGGCTTCTGATCCGTCACCGGCCGACCCGCCAAGTCGACATCGAGCGCCTCTGCGTCAACTCTGGATGATCAGGCGAATCCGATGGTCACGCGGAATATTTACTCAGGTATCGGGGAATGTTTGCTTATTTTTGATTGAAGAAAAATTATACATCCATCTCGCTTGAGGAAATCGATGTCACGGTCGGTTAACGAATATTTTACGGCAATTAGGTTTGAATCGTCTCCGGCGCCGAGTTCGGGAGGCTGTTCCCGGCCTCTCCGCCGCAGCGACAACCTCTGAGGTCATTGCACAGGGCCAGGGGAGGCCCGTCGGTCATGTTCAAAATGCTATTGCTCGTCTGCGCGACCAGCCTGTCGCCCGCGGATTGCGAGATCGACACCGCGATCGATGTCATCCAGGGACCGGCGACGGCGAGCCCGTCCGCCTGCGCCTTCCAGGGACAGGCGCAGGTCGCGGACACCGCCCTGCCGATCCGGCCGGGCGAGACCTACCTGAAGGTGCGGTGCATCCGGATGGTTGCGGAGGCGCTCCAGCGCATCGCGCCTGAGGCCGTCGTCCCTGGCGAAGAGGTCGCGGCCTCGGCGCTGTATCGCTGACCCGGCGGTCGGCAACGTCACCCCGCCCTGAGATACTTCGCGCTGCTGTCGTGCTCGAACAGGTACAGCAGGGTGCGCAGCGCCTGGCCGCGCGGGCCCTCCAGCTCGGGATCCTTGTTCAGGATCAGGGCGACGTCGTCGCGCGCCACCGCCAGCAGGTCGCCTTGGCTGTCGATGTCGGCAATGCGGAACTCCGGCAGGCCGCTCTGGCGCGTCCCCAGCACCTCGCCGGCGCCGCGCAGGCGTAGATCCTCCTCGGCGATGCGGAACCCGTCCTCGGTCTCGCGGATGGTGGCCAGGCGCTGCCGCGCCGTCTCCGACAGCGGCTGGGTGTACAGCAGGATGCAGCGCGACGCCGCATCGCCGCGCCCGACCCGGCCGCGCAGCTGATGCAGCTGGGCCAGGCCGAAGCGCTCGGCATGCTCGATCACCATCACCGTCGCCGCCGGCACGTTGACGCCGACCTCGATCACTGTGGTGGCGATCAAGAGGTCGATGCCGCCCTCGGCAAAGCCGGCCATGACGGCGTCCTTCTCCGCCGCCTTCATCTTGCCGTGCACCAGCCCGACCTTCTCGCCGAACATGCGGCGCAGGTCCTCGAAGCGGTCGGCCGCGGCGGCCAGGTCGATGGTCTCCGACTCCTCGACCAGCGGGCACACCCAATAGGCCTTGCCGCCGGCCGCCAGATGCCGGCCGATGCCGGCCACCACCTCGTCGATCCGCTCGGCCGAGACGGCGCGGGTGTCGACCGGGGTGCGGCCCGGCGGCTTCTCGGTCAGCTTCGACACCTCCATGTCGCCATAGGCGGTCAGCTGCAGCGTGCGCGGGATCGGCGTGGCGGTCATCACCAGCACGTCGACGCCGTCGCCCTTGGCCGACAACTGCAGCCGCTGGTGCACGCCGAAGCGGTGCTGCTCGTCGATCACCGCGACCGCGAGATCGGCGAACTCGACGCTCTCCTGGAACAAGGCATGGGTGCCGACGACGATCCGTATCGACCCATCGGCCAGGCCGGCCAGCGTCTCGCGGCGGGCCTTGCCCTTGTCGCGGCCGGTCAGCAGGCCGGCGGTCAGCCCGACTGGCGCCAGCAGCGCCGACAGGGTCTCGCGGTGCTGTCGCGCCAGGATCTCGGTCGGCGCCAGCATCGCCGCCTGCCGGCCATCCTCCACCGCCGCCAGCATCGCCAGCAGGGCGACCACGGTCTTGCCGCTGCCGACATCGCCCTGCAGCAGCCGCAGCATCCGGTTGGGCGCCGCCATGTCGGCATAGATCTCGGCCAGGGACAGCCGCTGGGCATTGGTCAGGGCGAAGGGCAGGGCGGCCTCGACCTTGGCGCGCAGCGACCCGTCACCCTTGGTCGGGCGGCCGGGCCTTTGGCGGGTGGAGCGGCGGAACAGGGCCAGGGCCAGCTGATTCGCCAGCAGCTCGTCATAGGCCAGGCGTTGCCGGGCCGGGGCGACGGGCAGCAGGTCGGCCCCATCCTGCGGTGCGTGGGCGCGGCGAAGCGCATCCTGCCAGCCCGGCCAGCCGCGGCGCTGCAGCCAGGCGGCGTCCTGCCATTCCGGCAGCTCGGGCGCCTTGGCGACGGCGTCGGCGATCACCTTCGCCAGGGTGCGGGGCATCAGGCCGGCGGTCAGGGGATAGACCGGCTCGACCACCGCAATCTCCTCGCGCTCCTCCAGCGGGCCGGTCCGGTCGGGATGCGGCATCTGCAAGGCGCCCTGGAACTGCTCGATCCGGCCGGAGACGATTCGGACCTGGCCGATCGGGAAGTTCGTCTCCAGCCAGTCCGGCCGGGCGTGGAAGAAGACGAGATCGATCGCCCCGGTCGCATCCGAGGCCCGCACCCGGTGCGGCGCGCGGGCGGAGGAGCCGCGGATATGGCCGTCGACATGCAGGGTCAGGGTGACGATGGTGCCCGGCATGGCCTCGCGCAGCGTGACCACGCGGCGACGGTCGATCACCCCGCTCGGCAGGTGCCACAGCAGGTCGATCGCCTTCGGTCCGGCCAGCTTTTCGATCAGCTTGGCGGTCTTCGGGCCGATGCCGTGCAGGGATTCGATGGCAGCAAAGAGTGGGAAGAGGATTTGCGGACGCAAGGCTCAGGTCTATATGGGGGCGTAAGTGGAGAAGCACCTTAAGCCAATGACCGAGCCGACCGATAGCGATGCGGCAGCACCGCTGCGCCGCCGACTGCGCTTCCGCAGCTGGCATCGCGGCACCCGCGAAGCCGATCTGCTGCTCGGCGGATTCGCCGACGCCACACTGGACCGCCTCGATGCGGCCCAGCTGGAGCGCTATGGCGAATTGCTGGGAAATGAAGACCCCGACCTGTGGGACTGGGTCACCGAACGTACGCCGGTGCCGCCCGAGGCCGACAGCGACGTGATGCAGCTGCTGCTCGACTACAGCCGGTCTCGGGGGCGCAAATGAGCGCGCTGGCCGAACGCACGGCGCCCGAGGCCGGCGCCCGCCACCACACCATCGGCGGCGTGCCGCAAGGCCAGGATGCGCGGCTGATCGCCGAGCTGGCGCGCAAGGCCGGTGGCCGCGGCCTGCTGCATGTCGCCAGCGACGATGCGCGCCTGCCGGCGCTGGAGGGCGCGCTGGCCTTCTTCGCGCCCGACCTGCCGGTGGTGGTGCTGCCGCCCTGGGACTGCCTGCCCTATGACCGCGTCTCGCCGAATCCCGAGACGGTGGCGGAGCGGGTGGATGCCCTGACCCGGCTGCTGGCCCCGCGCAAGCCCGACCAGCCCTTCATCGTCCTGACCACCATCGGCGCCGCGATGCAGCGGGTGCCGCCGCGCGCCAGCTTCGCCGAGGCCAGCCTGTCGGTCGCGCCGGGCGACCGGATCGATCTCGAGGCGCTGCAAGGCTTCCTCGCCCGCAACGGCTATGTCCGCGCCCAGACGGTGCGCGAGCCGGGCGAATTCGCCATCCGCGGCGGCATCGTCGACCTGTTCCCCCCGGGGATGGCGGAGCCGCTGCGGCTCGACCTGTTCGGCGACGAGCTGGAGAAGATCCGCCGCTTCGACGCGATGTCGCAGCGCACCACCGGCGAGGTCGAGCGGGTGACGCTCAAGCCGATGGGCGAGGTCTTCCTTGACGCAGCGTCGATCGCGCGGTTCCGCAGCGGCTATCGCGAGCTGTTCGGCGCCATCAACGACGACGACCCGCTGTACGAGGCGGTCTCCGCCGGCCGCAAGCAGGCCGGGATGGAGCACTGGCTGCCGCTGTTCCACGACCATCTCGACACCCTCTTCGACTACCTGCCCGACGCCTCGGTCACGCTCGACCACCAGATCGAGCAGGCGCGCGACCAGCGGCTGGCCCAGATCGCCGATTTCTACGAGGCGCGGCTGACCCACCAGGCGGCGCAGAAGAAGGCCAAGGGCGTGCCCTACCGGCCGATCCCGCCGGACCGCCTGTATCTCGACGTGGCGGAGTGGGATGCCGGGCTCGCCGGCCGGCCGGTCGCCGATTTCTCGCCCTTCGCCCCGCCCGAGGGCGGCACCGATGCCGGCGGCCGCCGCGGCCGCGACTTCGCCGACGCCCGAGCGAATCCTGAGACCAATCTCTACGCTGCCGCGCGCCAGCATCTGGCGGAGCTGAAGGCTGCCGGCAAGCGCGTGCTGATCGCCGGCTACACCACCGGCGCCCGCGACCGCCTGCGCTCGATGCTGTCGGAGCAGGGCAAGGCCGATTTCGCCGTGGCCGAGACCTGGCCGGGGGTGGAGAAGACCGACCCGCGCACCGCCGTGATGGTGGTGCTGCCGTTGGAGCACGGCTTCACCGCGCCCGACCTCGCCGTCGTCACCGAACAGGACATCCTCGGCGACCGGCTGACCCGGCCGCAGAAGAAGCGGCGCAAGTCGGACCAGTTCATCGCCGAGGTCTCGGCCCTGGCGGCGGGCGACATCGTCGTCCACCAGGACCACGGCATCGGCCGCTACGAGGGGCTGGAGACGCTGACCGTCGGCGGCGCGGCGCATGACTGCCTGCGCATCGTCTACGAGGGCGGCGACAAGCTGTTCGTGCCGGTCGAGAACATCGAGGTGCTGTCGCGTTACGGCTCCGGCGACATGGCCGTGGTGCTCGACAAGCTCGGCGGCGCCGGCTGGCAGGCGCGGAAAGCGCGCGTCAAGAAGCGGCTGAAGGACATGGCGGAGGAGCTGATGCGCATCGCCGCCGCCCGCGCCCTGCGCACCACCGAGCCGCTGCCGCCGCCCGAGGGCCTGTACGAGGAATTCGCCGCCCGCTTCCCCTATGCCGAGACCGAGGACCAGCAGCGCGCCATCGACGAGGTGCTGGACGACCTGCAATCCGGCCGGCCGATGGACCGCCTGGTGTGCGGCGATGTCGGCTTCGGCAAGACCGAGGTGGCGCTGCGCGCCGCCTTCACCGCCGCGGCCAACGGCGCCCAGGTGGCGGTGGTGGTGCCGACCACGCTGCTGTCGCGCCAGCATTTCCGCACCTTCTCCGAGCGGTTCAAGGGCCTGCCACTGCGCATCGGCCAGCTGTCGCGCATGGTCACGGCGAAGGAGGCGAAGCTGGTGCGCGACGAGCTGGCGGCCGGCACCATCGACATCGTCGTCGGCACCCACGCCATCCTGTCGAAGCAGGTCAGCTTCAAGAATCTCGGCCTCGTCATCGTCGACGAGGAGCAGCATTTCGGCGTGAAGCAGAAGGAGAAGCTGAAGGCGCTGCGCGAGGACGTGCATGTGCTGACGCTGACCGCGACGCCGATCCCGCGCACGCTGCAGATGTCGCTGTCCGGCGTGCGCGAGCTGTCGCTGATCACCACTCCGCCGATCGACCGGCTGGCGGTGCGCACCTTCGTGCTGCCCTTCGACCCCGTGATCATCCGCGAGGCGGTGCTGCGCGAGCATTTCCGCGGCGGCCAGACCTACTATGTCTGCCCGCGGATCGAGGATCTCGGCGAGGCGCACCAGACCCTGTTGGAGTTGGTGCCGGAGGTGAAGATCGCCGTCGCCCACGGCCAGATGCCGCCGACCCAGCTGGAGGAGGTGATGAGCGCCTTCTACGACGGCCAGTTCGACGTGCTGCTGGCCACGGCGATCGTCGAATCCGGGCTGGACGTGCCGTCGGCCAACACCATGGTGATCCACCGCGCCGATCTGTTCGGCCTGGCCCAGCTGTACCAGCTGCGCGGCCGCATCGGCCGGTCGAAGCTGCGCGGCTACGCCTATCTCACCTACGGCCCGCGCAAGGCGCTGAGCAAGACGGCGCAGCAGCGGCTGCATGTGATCGAGACGCTGGACACGCTGGGCGCCGGCTTCACCCTGGCCAGCCACGACATGGACATCCGCGGCGCCGGCAACCTGCTGGGCGAGGAGCAGTCGGGCCATATCCGCGAGGTCGGGGCCGAGCTGTACCAGCAGATGCTGGACGAGGCGGTGCGCACCGCCCGCGCCGGCGTCAGCGCGGTGGAGGACCAGGCCGACAGCTGGACGCCGCAGATCAATCTCGGCGTGCCGGTGCTGATCCCGGAGGTCTATGTCGCCGACCTGCAGATCCGGCTCGACCTCTACCGCCGGATCTCGGCGCTGGAGGGCCAGGCGGAGCTGGACGGCTTCGCCGCCGAGCTGATCGACCGCTTCGGTGCCCTGCCGGAGGAGGTCGAGAACCTGCTGGAGCTGGTGGCGATCAAGCGGCTGTGCCGCGTCGCCGGGATCGAGCGGCTGGATGCCGGGCCGAAGGGCGCGGTGGTCGGCTTCCGCGACAACCAGTTCGCCAAGCCCGACAAGCTGATCGGCTTCATCCAGCGCATGGCCGGGGCGATCAAGGTCCGGCCCGACCAGAAGCTGGTCTACGCGCGAAGCTGGGAAACCCCGCAGGACCGCGTCACCGGCGCCCGCAAGCTGGTGCAGCGCCTGGCCGACCTGGCGGGGTAGTTCCCGACGTCAGAGGCGCAGGCTACGCCCGTTCCGACAGCGGGGCGGAGACGGCGTGTTCGCGGGAGAGGTCGAGCAGCGGCAGGAAGGCGCTCGGCTCCTGCGCGCCGGAGACGGCGTAGCGGCCGTCGAAGACGAAGCACGGCACCGCCTGGATGCCGAGCTGCCGGGCCCGCAGGTCGGCCGCCTGGATCTCGGCGACCCCGAGCTCGCTGGCCAGGACCCCCGCCACCCGCTTGCGGTCGAATCCGATCTCGACGGCGATGCTGATCAACGTCGCCCGGTCGCCGACATCCAGCCCCTGGGCGAAATAGGCGGAGAACAGGGCGTCGACCATGCGGTCGGCCTCCCCCAACTCGCCGGCATGGCGGATCAGCCGGTGGGCCTCGACCGTGTTCGGGGTGCGGCGGATGATGCTCTGGTTCAGGGGCAGGCCTTCCTTGGCGGCGGCCTCGGCCACGACGGCGTTGATCTGCCGCATCCGCTCGCGGCCGCCGAACTTGGCGATCATGTAGCTCTGCCGGTCGACGCCGACCTTCGGCATCTCCGGATTCAGCTGGAAGGGCTGCCAGCGGATCTCCAGACCCGGCAGCGGCCTGATGGCCAAAGCGCGCTCCAGCCGGTGCTTGCCGATATAGCACCAGGGGCACACCACATCGAAGAAGACGTCGATCCGCATTCACACACTATCCCGCGCAGCGTCGCCCTTGGATACGGGATTCGTTTCCTGTGCGGCTGCCTCGCCGTCCAGCCTCGCTTCCGGATCGACGATCTCGGCGGCCAGAAGGTTGAGCGCCAAGGCGTTGCGCTCGGCCTCCAGCGCCTGGCGGTCGGTCTTGGCCCGGCGGTCCTGGCGCCGGTCCGCCGCCTGCACCACCCGCGTCAGCTTGTCCGGGTCGCGCGGCCCGCCGCCGCGGTTCTTCCATCCCGGCATGTCGGTTTCCCTCCGGTCAGGACCGTTTGGTCTTGGTCTTCACCGTGCCGACCCGGGTCTTGAGCATCTGGCGCGCGGCCCGGTACTCGGTGCGGAAGCGCAGCAACTGGCCGCACAGGAAGGCGATGCGCCGCTTCAACAGCTGGTCGGGCGCGGCCTCGCCGCCCAGGATCCGGCCGTCGGCGCCGGTGACGAAGTCGCGGATCGCCGCCTCGACGCCCGATGGCTCCAGGTTGTGCGCCAGGCGGTTGCGCAGCCGGTTCAACTTCTCCGCCGCGTCCAGGATGCTGTCGAGCGTCTCGTTCTTGATCAGCGCCCGCAGGAACTGGGTCTTGATGAAGAAGTTGATCTGCAGGCCGTCGAGCGCGGCCGGGTTCGCCAGCATCTCGTGCAGGAGGTTGTTGATCTCCTCCTCCAGCAGCAGGTGGCCCTTCAGGATGATCAGCGTGGTGTCGTCCGTCCGCGGAAAGTGGCGGAGGAAGGTGAGCAGCGAATCCTGGAGGTCCATGGCTACCATGTGGCCGGGGCAGGGGCGCATCATCCGGGGACGCCGCCCTCCTGGCAAGGGCGCCATCGCCGCGGCCGTGTCGCAAACGTGTCGCCGCCTTCGCAGTCCGGGTCGGTTCCAGGCTAGCGACGACGGGCGGCTTCCCCGCTAAATGCCATCCGTGGCTTGTCAGCGGATGCAGCCGGCGATCGAGGGCCCTCATGGCGGATGACGATATCGACCTGAACGCGCTGAACGACGAGGAACTCGTCGAACAGATGTGGGACGACCTCTATGACGGTCTCGCCGATGAGATCGTGGAGGGCGTCAACATCCTGCTGGCGCGCAAATGGACCCCCTACGACGTGCTGACCAAGGCGCTGGTCGAGGGCATGCGCATCGTCGGCATCGACTTCCGCGACGGCATCCTGTTCGTGCCCGAGGTGCTGCTGGCCGCCAACGCCATGAAGCGGGGCATGTTCATTCTGCGGCCGCTGCTGGCCGAGACCGGCGCGCCCAAGGTCGGCAAGATGGTGATCGGCACGGTCAAGGGCGACATCCACGACATCGGCAAGAACCTGGTGTCGATGATGATGGAAGGCGCCGGCTTCGAGGTCATCGACCTCGGCATCAACAATCCGGTCGAGAACTATCTGAAGGCGATCGAGGAGCACCAGCCCGACATCGTCGGCATGTCCGCCCTGTTGACGACCACCATGCCCTACATGAAGGTCGTCATCGACACCTTGAAGGAGCAGGGGATCCGCGACGACTACGTGGTGCTGGTCGGCGGTGCGCCCCTGAACGAAGAATTCGCACGGGAAATCGGCGCCGACGCCTATTGCCGCGACGCGGCGGTGGCGGTGGAGACGGCCAAGGACTTCATGCGACGCAAGCACAACCAGCCAAAGGCCGTGGCGGGCTGAGGCCCGACGCTGCGCTGGTCGAGCGGTTCGGCGTGGCCGGGGTCGCCCCCGGCCCTGATCGAACCCTGCTGATCGCCTGCGGTGCCCTGGCGCGCGAGACCCTGGCCGTGATCCGCGCCAACGGCATCGAGGACCGCGTCGCGGTCACCTGCCTGCCCGCCATCCTGCACAACCGGCCCGAGCGCATCCCCGAGCGCCTGCGCCAGCGCATCCGCACCGCCCGCGCCATGGGCTGGACCCGGATCCGCATCGCCTATGCCGATTGCGGCACCGGCGGCGGCATCGACCGGATGCTGGCGGAGGAGGGGGCGGAGCGCATCGGCGGCCCGCATTGCTATTCCTTCTTCGCCGGGGCGCCCGATTTCGACCGGCTGATGGAGGAGGAGCCGGGCAGCTTCTTCCTGACCGACTTCCTGACCCGCCACTTCCACACCCTGGTGGTCGAAGGCATGGGCCTGGACCGCCACCCCGAACTGCTGCCGATGTTCTTCGGCAACTATAAACGCGTGGTCTACCTCGCCCAGACCGAGGATCCGGCGCTGCAGGCCCAGGCGAAGGCGGCGGCGGAGCGGCTGGGCCTCGACTACGAGTACCGCTTCACGGGATATGGCGAGTTCGCCGGCTTCGTGGCGGCGTCCGCCTGACCGTTCCTCAATCGAGAGTTCCCATGCCGCAGCTCATCATCGTCTCCTGGCGCGACATCCCGAGCCAGGTCACCGCCAAGGCCGGCCGGCGCGACCAGGCCAAGGTGCTGCTGTCGCAGCGCTTCCAGGACGCGATCGACCGCGCCGCCATGCGCGGCAAGGCGCGCGATGCCGACAGCTATCTCGAGGAATGGAAGAAGTCCGAGCCGGTGGAGTGCGGCGACGACCTGCAGGCCGAAGCCGACGCGGCGGCGGCACGGATCGAGGCAGCCTATGACGCCGCCCGGCTGAAGGCGCTGGTCGAGGCCGGCGGTGTCGAAGGCGGGGAGAGCGCCTGACGCGCCTGTGGCAGGCGATGCCGCTGCAAGACGATCCCCGGACCGCCATCCCGCCTAGCGTCGATGCTATCGAACCTCCAGGCAAGGCGGTCACGGCATGACGGACACGGTGATCAGTTCGGCGACCAAAGAGATCGCCATCGGCTTCGAACGGCCCTTCGTCATCATCGGGGAGCGGATCAACCCGACCGGCCGCAAGATCCTGGCCGAGGAGATGAAGGCCGGCGACTACAGCCGGGTCCAGTCCGACGCCCTGGCTCAGGTCGCGGCCGGCGCCCAGATGCTGGACGTCAATGCCGGCATCCCGCTGGCGGACGAGCCGCGCATCCTGGCGGAATGCATCCAGCTGGTGCAGTCGATCACCGACGTGCCGCTGTCGATCGACAGCTCGATCGTCGCCGCGCTCGAGGCCGGGCTGTCCGTCTACAAGGGCAAGGCCCTGGTCAACTCCGTCACCGGCGAGGATGAGCGGCTCGAGACGGTGCTGCCGCTGGTGAAGAAGTACGGCGCCGCCGTCGTCGCCATCTCCAACGACGAGACCGGCATCTCCGAGGACCCCGACGTCCGCTTCGCCGTCGCCAAGAAGATCGTCGAGCGGGCGCGCGACCACGGCATCTCCTACGCCGACATCGTGGTCGACCCGCTGGTGATGCCGATCGGCGCCATCAACACCGCCGGGCGGCAAGTGTTCGCGCTGGTCCGCCGGCTGCGCGAGGAGCTGAAGGTCAACACCACCTGCGGCGCCTCCAATGTCAGCTTCGGCATGCCCAACCGGCACGGGCTGAACGCCGCCTTCCTGACCATGGCGATCGGTGCGGGCATGACCTCGGCCATCACCAATCCGCTGCATGCCGAAAGCCTGCAGGCGGTGCTGGGCGCCGACACCATGATGGGGCATGACCCCCATTGCGCCCGCTGGATCCGCCAGTATCGTGAGCCCGCGCCGGAAGGTGCCGAGGCCAGCGGTGCGCGCGGCGGCCGCGAGGGCCGTCGGCGGCGCGGATGAGATGGGATTGATGGGCGACGCCTCGGCCGGGGTTTCGCAATGGTGACGGGTTGGCGATGAACATGATCGATGCAGGGCAGCCGGCCAGCCAGGAGGCGAAGGAGACGGCGCTCGTCGTCTTCACCCCGTCGGGCCGGCGCGGGCGTTTCGCCATGGGCACGCCGCTGCTGCAGGCGGCGCGGTCGCTCGGCGTCGATGTCGACAGCGTCTGCGGCGGGCGGTCGATCTGCGGCCGCTGCCAGGTCGAGATCGGCAGTGGGCAGTTCGCCAAGCACGGCATCGAATCCCGGGCCGGCCATGCCTCCGAGGCAGGGATGGCGGAGCTTCGCTACGCCGAGAAGCGCGGGCTGAAGCCCGGCCGGCGGCTGTCCTGCCAGACCCTGATCCAGGGCGACCTGGTGGTCGACGTGCCGGCCGAAAGCCAGGTGCACAAGCAGGTCGTCCGCAAGGATGCCGAGCACCGCATCATCGAGGTCGATCCCGCGGTCAAGCTCTACTACGTCGAGGTGCGCGAGCCCGACATGCACGACCCCTCCGGTGATCTGCGCCGGCTGGAAGAAGCGCTGGCGGAGCAATGGGGCATCACCGGCCTGGACTGCGACCTCAGGGTGGTGCAGCGGCTGCAGAAGGCACTGCGCGGCCCGGGCGCCTCGGGGGGCGGCGAGGGCGCCTGGACCTGCACCGTGGCGGTGCGCGAGCAACGGGTGAAGCGGCTGCTCGCCGTCTGGCCCGGCTTCCGCGACAAGATCTACGGCCTGGCCTATGACATCGGCTCGACCACCATCGCCTGCCACCTCTGCGACATCGAGACCGGCGAGGTCGTCGCCTCCGGCGGCGCCATGAACCCGCAGATCCGCTTCGGCGAGGATCTGATGAGCCGGGTCAGCTACATCATGATGAACCTCGGCGGCGACAAGGCGCTGACCGAGGCGGTGCGAGGCGCGCTGAACGATCTCGCCGCCCACGTCACCGCCCAGGCCGGGCTGGAGGTCGAGGACGTGCTGGAGGTGACGCTGGTCGGCAACCCGATCATGCATCACCTGGTGCTGGGCATCGACCCGATCGAGCTGGGCGGCGCCCCCTTCGCCCTGGCCACCGACCAGGCGATCAACATCTGGGCGACCGAGATCGACCTCAGGATCCACCCCAACGCCCGGGTCTATGTGCTGCCCTGCATCGCCGGCCATGTCGGCGCCGACACCGCGGCGGTGATCCTGTCGGAGGAGCCGCACAAATCCGACGACCTCCGGCTGATCGTCGATGTCGGCACCAATGCCGAGATCGTGCTGGGCAACAGGCACCGGCTGCTGGCCTGTTCCAGCCCCACCGGCCCGGCCTTCGAAGGCGCGCAGATCTCCTCCGGCCAGCGCGCCGCGCCGGGCGCGATCGAGCGGGTGCGGATCGACCGCGTGACGCTGGAGCCGCGCTTCCGCGTCATCGGCAGTGAGCTGTGGTCGGATGACGAGGGCTTCGCCGAGGCGGTGCGCCGCACCGGTGTCACCGGTATCTGCGGCTCCGGCATCATCGAGGTGCTGGCCGAGATGTTCCTGGCTGGGATCATCACCCAGGACGGCGTGATCGACGGCGGCATGGCGGCGCGCAGCGACCGGATCGTCGCCGACGGCCGCACCTTCAGCTACCTGCTCTACAAGGATGGCGAGCGCGAGCTGCGGGTGACCCAGAACGACGTCCGCGCCATCCAGCTGGCCAAGGCGGCGCTGTACGCCGGCGTACGCCTGCTGATGGACAAGCTCGGCGTCGACCAGGTCGACCGCATCACCCTGGCCGGCGCCTTCGGCAGCCATATCGACGTGAAATACGCCATGGTGCTGGGGCTGATCCCGGATTGCGACCTGACCAAGGTGGTGGCCGGCGGCAACGCCGCGGGCACCGGCGCCCGCATCGCCCTGGTCAACCGCAGCGCCCGGGCCGAGATCGAGCAGATCGTCCGCCGGGTCGAGAAGATCGAGACCGCGGTCGAGCCGATGTTCCAGCAGCATTTCGTCGAGGCCATGGCCTTGCCGCACAAGACCGCCGCCTTCCCGAACCTCGCGGCGGTGGTCGACCTTCCGGCCCCGAAGGTGTCGGATGGCGGCGATGGCGAAGGCGGCCGCCGCCGGCGCCGCCGCGGCTAGGGCTGTTGGCGCGGCGGGGCGCATCTGCTATTGCCACGCTGTCGCCGCATTCGTCCTGGCGGCACGGTGAATGCGAGAAGAACCATGTTTCCCGAACGGCTCACCGAAGGATACCGCGCCTTCCTGGGCGGCCGCTTCGCCAGCGAGCGCAATCGCTACGAGATGCTGGCCGAGGCCGGGCAGAAGCCCGAGATCATGGTCATCGGCTGCGTCGATTCCCGGGTGTCGCCCGAGGTCATCTTCGACGCCGCGCCGGGCGAATTGCTGGTCGTGCGCAACGTCGCCAACCTGGTGCCGCCCTATGAGCCGGACCGGGAGACCCAGCACGGCACCAGCGCGGCGCTGGAATTCGGCGTCCAGGCCCTCAGGGTCAAGCACATCGTCGTGCTGGGCCATGCCCATTGCGGCGGCATCCGCGCCTTCGCCGACGAGCAGGAGCCGCTGTCGCCGGGCGACTTCATCGGCCGCTGGATGTCGCAGATCGCCCCGGCGGCGGAAGGCCTCGGCCCCCGTCGGCCGGAGGACGGCGACGACTATCTGCGCCGGCTTGAGTTCGCGTCGGTCGAACTCAGCCTGCAGAACCTGATGACCTTCCCCTGCATCTCGATCCTGGTCGGGCGCGGCAAGCTGCAGCTGCACGGCGCCTATTTCGGCGTCGCCTCCGGCCGCCTGCTGGTGCGGGATCCGGACACCGGGCGCTTCGAGCCGGTGGCGGATGAAGGCAAGGGCGGGCTGGCCGCGATCCGCTGTTCCTGACTCCGGCGGCGCCCGAGGCGAGGGGCGGGCGGCGTCAGCCCTTCTTGAGTTCGAACGGGACGTCGAAGGACCCGCTCTTGCCGGTCGCCTTGTCGTGGACGGTGAAGGTGGCGACGTACTGGCCGTCGGGCGCGTCGGTCAGGGTCAAGGTCAGGTTGAGGAACATTTCGCGCACCCGGTCGCGGCTTTCGACCTTGAAGGTCTGGAAGTCCTTCTGCTCGCCAAGTGCTTCGCCTGTGGCCGATTTCAGCGAGAAGTCGATCGACAGGTCGATCCGGTACAGCTCGCCGTCCTTGCTCCAGCCGAAGCCGGTGGGCTCGGCGTAGAAGCGCAGCGGGGACGTGCCGTCGAACACGCTGGTCTCGCGCGGGCTGAACGACCCGTAGCTCTGCGCCGGGGCCGCCACCAGCAGCGACCGGTGGAAGGCCAGCGGCGCCTGCAGCCAGGCTTCGATCGCGGCGTCGTTGAAGGCCTTGTAGGCGTCGGCGAACTGCCCGGCCTGCAGCAGCTGGGTGCCCTTGGCCGCCAGCTGCCCGGCGTCGTCGGCCCTGGCCGCGGTCGCGGCGCCGGCCAGGGCAAGGGTCAGGGCTGCGATCCGGAGCAGGGAAGGGTGGGCCATGCTGTCGTCCTTGGGGCATCGGGCTGGGGGGAACCGGACCCTCAACCCACGGACGACAGGCGGCGTTCCGTCGCCGGCCGCAGACCGCGTCAGTGCCCGCTATGGGACTCCCGTTCGGCCAGGATCGCCTCGCTGGTCGCCACCAGCACCGACAGCGCCACGCCCTCTGCCGCCAGCCCGACCTCCGGCAGCGCCGGGAAGGTCGGCGCGATGCGGATGTTCTGGTCCTGCGGGTCCTTACCGTAGGGGAAGGTCGCGCCCGGGGCCACCATCGCCACCCCGGCCTCCTGCGCGAGGGTCACGACGCGGCGGGCCGAACCCGGCCGCACGTCCAGGCTGATGAAATAGCCGCCCTCCGGCTCGGTCCAGCGGGCGACGCCGGCGCCGTCGAGATGCTCGGCGAACACCGCCTGCACCCGCTGGAACTTCGGCACCAGGATCTGGCGGTGGCGCTCCATCAGCGCGGCGATGCCGGCCATGTCGCGCAGCAGCCGGACATGGCGCAGCTGGTTCAGCTTGTCCGGCCCGATCGACTGGCGGCTGAGATGCTTGCGCGCCCAATCCAGATTCGCGGTGGAACTGGCGAACAGCGACAGGCCGGCGCCGGCAAAGGTGACCTTCGAGGTCGAGCCGAAGACGAAGGGCCGGTTGGCGTGGCCGTGCCGGGCGCAGGCCGCGAGGATGTCGGCCAGCTGGTGCGGCCGGTCGGTCAGGTGGTGGACGGCATAGGCGTTGTCCCAGAACAGCCGGAAATCCGGGGCGGCCGTGCGCATCGCCGCCAGCCGCTCGACCGTCTCGTCGGAATAGGTCTCGGCGGTCGGGTTGCTGTATTTCGGCACGCACCACATGCCCTTGATGCCGGGATCCCCGGCCACCAGCCGCTCCACCACATCCATGTCCGGCCCGTGCCCGGTCAGCGGCACCGGGACCAAGCGGATACCGAAGCCTTCGCAGATCGAGAAGTGGCGGTCGTAGCCGGGCACCGGGCACAGGAAGCTGACCGGCGCCTGGGCAGACCACGAAGCGGTGCCGTCCGGCACGCCGTGCAGCAGGGCGAAGACGATCAGGTCGTGCATCAGCGTCAGGCTGGAATTGCCGCCGACCAGCATCTGGTCGGCCGGCGCGCCCAGCATCGGGGCGAACAGCGCCCGCGCCTCCGGCAGACCGCGCACATCGCCGAGATAGTTGCGACAGTCGCCGCCATCCTGGGCCTTGAAGCCGTCGGTCCCCGGCAGGTCGAGCAGCGCGTTCGACAGGTCCAGTTGCTCCGCCGACGGCTTGCCGCGGGTGCTGTCCAGCTTCAGTCCGCGGGCCTTGAAGGCGGTGTGCCGGTCGCCCGCCTGACGCCGGAAGGCGCGGAGATCGTCGGTCATCAGGGTCTCGAGGCGCGGCATGGCCGTCTCCCAGGCTGGAGTGTTGCGAAGCGGACCCTACCGGCCAGGCCCGAGGCGAGGCCAGAGCCGAGCCATGCGATCCGGACGGCCCTGGTCTGCCGGCTCTTCCCTGCGGGCATGGCTGGTCGCTGTCAGCCGATGCGCCGGCAGGTCATCGCGAAGGACGGCAGAGATTCGATCTCGGCGGATCCGATGACGGCCTGCAGCGCCGCCATGTCGATCCCGGCCAGCGGTGCCGCCTCGAACGCCGTGAGCGGCTGGGGCAGCAGCGCCAGGCCGTTGTCGACCTCCCAGCGGCCATCCTGCAGCTGCGTGCTGTCCACCGGCACCGCCTCGCCCACCCGCCACCCCGCCTCGCGCAGCACGGCCGTGAGCGCGGCCTGCGACAGCGGGGTCCGGACATTGCCGTCGAAGGCGGAGTCGAGGCGCGCCATCCGGCCCTGCAGGATCACCGCCAACAGGTGCGGGATCTGGGTCGGCTTGGTCGGCTGCAGGTCCCATTCCGACAGGCACAGCCGGTCGGTCCAGTCGCCGAGGCGCCGGAGCGTGCGGCGCAGCACCTCCGCCGAGCGGAAGTACCAGGAGCAGTGGGCCAGCACGGCGCAGTCGTACCGGCTGTGGGGCAGCGGGATCGCCGGGTCCAGGATGTCGGCCCCGAAGCGGAAGCCGATGCGGCCGCCGAGGGAAGACCGGCCGATGCGCTCCGCCGCATCGGCGAGCGTGTCCGGCGCGCCGTAGCCTCCGTCCGCTGCGTCGATCGCGGTGACATGGCCGTCGGGGCCCACGGCGGCGGCGAGGGCCACGGTGGTGTCGCCCTGGCCGCAACCGATCTCCAGCACCCTGGCGCCCGGCGCGATCCGCCAATGCTCGACCAGCCGCATGCGGAAGCGGGTCTGGGCCAGCTGGATGGCATGCGCCGGCCCTGCGAGACCGAGGCCGGCCACGACCCCGTCCGCATCCATCATGTCGTCCGGTGTGGTCACCGCTGCCCCATCATCCGCCGGCCCCCGATCAGCCGCCTCGGGGCGGCCGACCGGGCCAAGCCTCAACCCGCCTGCTGCGCTTCCTTGTTCAGCAGGTTGCGCTCCAGCTGGGTGCGCAGGGTCTCGTCGGCGAAGTAGGAGAGGTTCTGTTCGCGGATCCTGGCGCCCTCCTCGTCGTAGAGGAAAGGCAGGGTGCAGTATCGCGTGCCCTTGGTCACCGGCAGCGCCTCATGCAGCAGCGAGCACGAGAACACCACGGCGCCGCCGGTCGGGGCGCGGTAGCTGTGCCGGTCGTATTCCGGGAAGCGCAGCTCGCCGCCCTCGAACTCGTCGGCGTTCAGGTTGATGGTGACGGCGAAGCGGCGATGCGCCGTGCCCTTGGTGGTGTTGTCGCGATGGGCGCGGAAATAGCCGCCCTCGCCGGCGTCGTAGCAGGCGACGATGTAGCGCTCGATCCGGGTGGCGTTGAACTGGAAGGCCTTCTTGATCTCCGGCACCAGCCGCCGTTCGATCCGGGCCTTCATGGCCAGGCGCAGTTCGTCATCCTCGATCGTCGCATCCTTGCGGCGCTTGTGGCTGTGGTCGAGCGCGCCGACGGTGCGGCCGTCGGGCAGCGACTGCATGAAGCCGCTCTCCTCGCCGCCGACCTTGTTGTAGTAGTCGATCAGGCGGCGGCAGAACGCCGGCTCGAACAGGTACGGCACCGTCAGCACCGGCGCGCCCGGGATGCCGGTGCCGAGCGAGGTCAGCGGCGGCAGGCGGCTGACGAAATCGACCAGCGCCTTGGCGTGCTCCACGCCGTCCTGCAGCGCGAACCGGCCGAGGATGCGGAGGTTGGGCGACAGCACGAAGCTGACGCGATGCTGCTCCGCGCCATAGGCGTCGGAGATCTTGTTCTCGAAATCGAAGAAATAGCGCAGTCCCGGAACCCGGCCGGGCAGGCGCTGCTGCTCGACATCGGTGCGGTCCCGGGTGACGCCGAAGAAGGAGGCATGGCCGTCGTTGAACGGTCCGATGTCGGCCGCGATCGCCGCCAGCAGCCGCGCCACCTGGGGCTCGCCGGCCGACCCGAAGAAACTGAGCACGATGTATCGTCCGGCGACCGTGTCGAACCGGAAATCCTCGCGCTGCGCCGTCGGGGCCACGAAAAGCGGGGCAGGATCCCCCGGCTCCAGCAGACGGGCCATATAAACCCTCCATGAAAAAAAGCGCATCTCTATTGAGAGCTAATCTCATATTACAGCAGGAATGCGGCGGCGATAGTGCCCTGCGTTGCATGTCGCATCGAAGCTGTTGCGTGGCGAATCCGGGCGGCGCGACGGCCCCCGGGCGTGCCACGGTTCGGCCCCATGATCGGGCCAATGTCGCGACGAGGTCAGGATGAGCCGCAACCGAACCACACCGCGCCGCCGCCGCGAAGGGCCCGTGGGCATCGCCCAGCTGCCGTGGCAGCTGGTGGAGAACCCGCTGCCGCCGGTGGAGGTGCTGCGCCCGGATCAGGTCGAACGCATCCATGACGCGTCGCTGACCATCCTGGAAGAGATCGGGATGGATTTCCTGCATGACGAGGCGATCGAGATCTGGCGCCAGGCCGGCGCCCGGACCACGCCGGGCAGCCGCCGCGTCCGCTTCGACCGCGGCATGGTGCTGGAGGCGGTGGCCAAGGCGCCGTCGGACTACACCTTCCACGCCCGCAACCCGGAGCGCGACGTCCATATCGGCGGCCGGTCGATCGTCTTCGCCTCGGTCGGGTCGGCCCCCAACGTCTCCGACATCGAGGGCGGGCGCCGGGTCGGCAACTACCGCGACTACTGCAACCTGATCCGCCTCGGCCAGGCGCTGAACGCGATGCACATCTTCGGCGGCTATCCGGTCGAGCCGGTGGACCTGCATCCTTCGACCCGGCATCTCGATGCGCTGCGGGCCTTCGTCACCCTGTCGGACAAGCCGTTCCACGCCTATGCGCTGGGCCGCACCCGCATGCTGGACGGGATCGAGATCGCCCGCATCGCCCGCGGCGTCAGCCGCGACCAGCTGCTGCGCGAGCCAAGCCTGTTCACCGTGGTCAACACCTCCTCGCCGCTGCGCCTGGACGGGCCGATGATCGAGGGCCTGATCGAGATGGCGAAGGCCGGGCAGATCGTCGCCGTCACCCCCTTCACCCTGGCCGGCGCGATGGCGCCGGCGACCCTGGCGGGCGCCCTGGCGCAGCAGAACGCCGAGGCGCTGGCCACCATCGCGCTGATCCAGATGGTGCGGCCGGGGGCGCCGGTGATGTATGGCGGCTTCACCTCGAATGTCGACATGAAGTCGGGCGCGCCGGCCTTCGGCACCCCGGAATACGCCAAGGCGGCCCTGGCCGGCGGCCAGCTGGCGCGGCGCTACGGCCTGCCCTACCGGTCCTCCAACACCAACGCCTCGAACGCGGTCGACGTGCAGGCGACCTATGAGAGCATGGTCTCGCTGTGGGCCGCGACCCAGGGCCACGCCAATATGATCATGCACAGCCTGGGCTGGCTCGAGGGCGGGCTGCGCGCCAGTTTCGAGAAGATGATCATCGATGCCGAGCTGGTGCAGACCATGGTCGAGTTCATGAAGCCGATCGTGGTCGACGACGACACGCTAGGTCTCGACGCGATCCGCGAGGTCGGGCCCGGCGGCCATTTCTTCGGCTGCCAGCACACGCTGGCCCGCTACGAGAGCGCGTTCTACGCGCCGCTGTTGTCCGACTGGCGGAACTTCGAGGCCTGGCAGGAGGCGGGGGCCCCGGACGCGACCCAGCGGGCGCACCAGCTGTACAAGCGCATCCTGGCCGAATTCGAACCCCCGCCGCTCGACCCCGCCATCGCTGAGGAGCTCGACGCCTTCGTCGCCCGGCGGAAGGAGGAGGGTGGGGTGATCAGCGACTGAGAGACCGCCTGGAAACGCTACTGGCGCGGCCGCCTGACGGCGGTTTCTCCGCTTCCGGTGCTCACGGACCCAAACGTCCGCCGCGCGCCGGTTCTCGAAACCACCCCCATTCGACTCGCGCCGGCGCGTTTCCAGACGATCTCTGAGCGCTCACGCGCTGCCGATCAGGATCCCGGTCAGGAACACCAAGGCGCCACCGACTCCCACCTGGAAGGCGGAGGACAGCAGCGGCGTGTCCATGAAGCGGTGACGGATCCAGGAGATCACCGCCAGCTCCACCGCCACCACGCCGACCGCGATGCCGGTGGCGACGCGGAAGTCCGGGATCAGGTAGGGCAGGGTGTGGCCGAGGCCGCCCAGCGCCGTCATGCCGCCGCAGACCAGGCCGCGCAGCCACGGCCGGCCGCGCCCGGTCAGGCTGCCGTCGTCGGACAGCGCCTCGGCGAAGCCCATGCTGATGCCGGCGCCGACCGAGGCGGCGAGGCCGACCAGGAAGGTGTCGAAGCTGTCACGGGTGGCGAAGGCCGCGGCGAACAGCGGTGCCAGGGTGGAGACCGACCCGTCCATCAGTCCGGCCAGGCCGGGCTGCACGATCTGCAGCACGAACAGCCGGCGCTCGTCCTCGCCCTCGCGCTTCTGGACCTTGGCCGGAGCGTGCTTCTCCTCCAGCTGCTCGGCGATGTGCTCGTGCCGTCGCTCCTCCTCCGCCAGGTCGCCCAGCAGTTGGCGCACGGCGACATCGGTGGCGCGGCCGGCGGCGCGTTCGTAGAAGCGCCGGGTCTCTGCTTCCATCGCCTCGGCCTGCTTGCGCACCGTGTCGAGCGACAGCGGCCGGGTCAGCCACACCGGGCGCCGGCGGATGAAGCCGCGGACATGGTGGCGGCTGATCAGCGGGATGTGGTCGCCGAAGCGATCCTTGTAGAGCGTGAGCAGGCGGTGGCGATGCCCATCCTCCTCGCGGCCCATGCCGCGGAAGATCGCGGCCGATGCCGGAAAATCGGCGCTCAAGCCCTCGGCGAAATCGCCATAGACCCGGGAATCCTCCTCCTCCAGCGAGATCGCCAGCGCCAGCAGCTCCCGCTCCGTCAGCTCGGAAAAATCCTTCATCGCCCGTCTCCACACCGACTCCCGCTTCGCTTCTCGTCCGGGCGGCGGGCGAAGGCAATGACGAACGACTCGCAGACGCCGGACCGGGGGCGGGCCCGGGCCTCGGGGAGGGTCAGGCGCATCGATGTCGCAGTCGGGATATAAATTCATAACGATATCCTTATATTGTGGTGGAGTTCCCCTCGGGCCGGCAGTAGCGTTTCCAGCTCCGTCGCGCCCATCCGCGGTTTCCATGAAGGTCCGGCCATGACCAGCACCCGCTTCCCCGATCTCCTTGCCGCCAAGCCGATCCTGTTCGCCGATGGCGGCATGGGCACCGGCCTGTTCAGCCAGGGGCTGGAGACCGGCGACAGCCCGGAGCTGTGGAACGTCGACCAGCCGGCGCGGGTGCAGGCGGTGCATCGCGGCTTCGCCGAAGCCGGATCCGACATCATCCTGACCAACACCTTCGGCGGCAACGCGCGCCGGCTGACGCTGCACAGCGCCCAGAACCGGGTGCGCGAGCTGAACGTGGCCGGCGCCCGCATCGCCCGCGCAGTGGCGGAGGAGTTTGACCGCCCGGTCATCGTCGCCGGCTCGATGGGGCCGACCGGGGACATCTTCCAGCCGGTCGGCGTGCTGAGCTACGAGGAGGGCGTCGCCGCCTTTGCCGAACAGGCCGAGGCGCTGGCCGAGGGCGGCGTCGACGTGCTGTGGATCGAGACCATCTCGGCGGCGGAGGAGATCCAGGCGGCGATCGAGGGCGCGTCGCGCACCGGCCTGCCGATCGTCTCGACCATGACCTTCGACACCAATGGCCGCACCATGATGGGGCTGACGCCGGAGGCGGCGATCACCCATGGCCGCAACTGCGCCTGCCGGCCCAGCGCCTTCGGCGCCAATTGCGGCATCGGCCCGGCCCAGCTGCTGGACAGCATCCTCGGCCTGGTTCGCGCGTCGGACGGCAACGACATCATCGTCGCCAAGGGCAATTGCGGCATCCCGCAGTATCGCCAGGGCGCCATCGTCTATGACGGCACGCCGGAGATCATGGCTTCTTACGCCATCCTGGCGCGCGACGCCGGCGCCCGCATCATCGGCGGCTGCTGCGGCACCACACCGGAGCACATCCGCGCCATGGTCGCGGCGGTGAACGGCACCGCGCGCGGCCCGGTGCCGGATGTCGAGACGGTCGAACGCCTGCTGGGCCCGATCAAGACCCAGTCGGGCCGACCGGCCGAAGGCGGCGGCGAGCGCGAAGGCCGCCGGCGCCGCCGCGCCTGAGGCGGCATCGCCTGTCGCTGCGCCGCGCATCGATTACGAATCGGTAACTACCCCTTGGTGATCCGGCGGGCCTAGGGTTCGGTCCTTCGCTCCCTGCCGGACCCTCCATGACTGACCATCCGCCTGTCTGCGCGGCCCTGACCGGGGTTGCGCAGGAAGCCTTGTCGCGGCCTCATCGCGCCACGCCCACCGTCGAACGTCGCCGCCGCAGCACCGGCCTGGCGCCATGTGCGGCATAGCCGGCCTGGTGACGTGCCGAAGCGGGCCGCCGGATGCGGCGATGCTGTCCCGCCTCGAACGGGCCCTGGATCATCGCGGGCCGGATTCCTCCGGCCGCTTCGTCGGCGACGGCGTCGCCCTGATCTCGACCCGTCTCGCCATCGTCGACGTGGCCCATGGCCAGCAGCCGTTCCACGGGCCGGCCGACACCGTCCTCGTCGCCAATGGCGAGATCTACAACGCCCCGGCGCTGCGCGCCACGGTGGGGGTGGAGCACCTCGCGACCGGATCGGATTGCGAGCCGCTGGTGCACCTCTACGCCGGCCGGGGCCCGTCCTTCGCCGAGGATCTGCGCGGCATGTACGCCATCGCCGTCTATGACCGGCCGCGGCGGCGGCTGGTGCTGTCGCGCGACCCTTTCGGCATCAAGCCGCTGTACTATGTCGAGAGCGGCGGCACCTTCGCCTTCGCGTCCGAGCCGCAGGCCCTGTTCAAGGCCGGGCTGGCCCGGCCGGAGGTGGCGACGCCGCAGCGCGCCGAGCTGATGCAGCTCAAATTCACCACCGGCGAGGACACCATCTTCCCGCAGGTCCGCCGCGTCCTGCCCGGCGAGACGCTGGTGGTGGAGGACGGCCGCATCGTCCAGCGGCTGCACCGCGCCGCCTTGCCGGCCGCGATGGCGGGCTGGACCGGCGATCCTGATTGCACGCTCGCCGCGCTGGACCGTGTGCTGGAGGACAGCGTCGGCGTCCACCTCAACTCCGACGTGCCCTGTGGGTTGTTCCTGTCCGGCGGGGTCGATTCCTCGCTGCTGCTGGCCTATGTCCGCCGCATGGCGGGCCGGCGGGTCCAGGCGATCACTATCGGCTATGACGGCGCTGATCCCGCGGATGAGAGCCGGGAGGCGATCCGGGTCGCGGCGCTGGCCGGCGCCGATTGCGAGCGGGTGGAGATGGATGCGGCGGCGTTCTGGGCCCTGGCGCCCGCCGTCGCGGCGGCACTGGACGACCCCACCGGCGACCCCGCCGCCTTGCCGACCTACTGCATGGCCCAGGCGGCCGCGAAGGGCGGGCTCAAGGTGATGCTGTGCGGCGAGGGCGCCGACGAGCTGTTCGGCGGCTATGTCCGCTACCGCCGGACCCGGCTGCCCTGGCGCTGGGTGACCCGCGGCGCCCGTGCCGAAGGCATCTTCCATGGCCTGGACGGGGTCAGCGGGCTGGAAGGCTGGCGTACCGCGCTCGGCGCGGTCGAGCGGCGCGAGACGGAGGCCGGCCGCACGCTGCTGCAGACGCTGCAGGCGATCGATTGCGACGAAGCCCTGCCGAACGCGCTCCTGGCCAAACTGGACCGCTGCCTGATGCGCCATGGCGTCGAGGGGCGCACCCCCTTCATCGACCCTGTCGTGGCCGACTTCGCCTTCTCCCTGCCGGACAGCACCAAGATCGGACTGAAGCGGGGCAAGCTGCTGCTGCGCCGGCAACTGGCGGCGATGCTGCCGGACCGCGTGGCCCGGGCGAGGAAGAAGGGCTTCAACACGCCGGTCGGGCGCTGGATGGCGGGCCGGCGGGCCGATCTTCGGGCGCTGCTGCCACGCCAGCCCGGCCTTGCCGCCTTCGTCTCGCCCGACCTGGTCCGCCATGTCTGCGACACGGCGTCCGAGCGGCCGCAGCAGGCCTGGAGCCTGCTGTTCTACGCCCTGTGGCACAGCCATCACGTCATGGGCCTGCCGCCGGACGGGTCGGTCAGCGACGTGTTGGCGCAGGCCGCCCGGAATTGACGGTTTGCCCTCTTGAGTTGGCGCTGGATTTGACCCAAATCCAGGACACGGGCAGTCACCCCGATGAACCGAATGGGGGACCGGGCCAGCCACGAGGAGTCGATGCCGTTCCCGCTCTTGCATTCGCTGACCCGCCAGAAGAGGAAAGCCCCGGCCTGGCCAGTGTTGCGCCGCCGTATCCTTGATCTTGCCGTCGCGACCCCGGTCTATCTGCTGTTCGCGATCTTCCGGCTGCTGCCGATCGGCGCCGCCTCCGCCCTCGGCGGCTGGATTGGCCGCTCGATCGGGCCGGGCACCGGCGCCTCGCGCCATGCCGACGCCAATCTGCGGTTGGTGCTGCCCGACCTCTCCGCCGCCGACCGGCTCCGGATCGTGACCGGCATGTGGGACAATCTCGGCCGCATGGTGGGCGAATTTCCGCATCTGGCGGCGCTGCGCCGCCGCGAAGCCCGGGCGCCGAAGCGCATCCGGGTCGAGGGGTTCGAGCACCTGGAGGCGGCGCGCGCGGGCGGCCGCGCCGTGGTCTTCGCCGTCGCCCATTTCGGCAATTGGGAGATCTCGCCGATCGCGGCCGCCAATCTGGGGTTGTCGCTCACCGCCTTCTACCGGCCGCTGCGGAACCGCCTGATCGACGCGCTGCTTCGCCGCATCCGCGAATCGCTCGGCACCCGGCTGCTGGAGAAGCGGATGGAGGGCAACGGCGCCAAGCAGGCCCTGTCGATCCTGCGCGAGGGCGGGGTGCTCGGCATGCTGGTCGACCAGCGCTACACCGGCGGGCTGGCGGTGCCGTTCTTCGGCCGCGACGCGCTGACCTCGCCGGCCGCGGTGGCGCTTGCCTACCATGTCCGCTGCGACGTTCTGCCGGTCCGCTTCGAGCGGCGCGGCGGGGCGTATTTCGACGTCGTGTTCGAGGCGCCCCTGCCGTTGGCACGGACCGGGGACCGCGCCGCCGACATCGAAGCCGGAACCCGGGCCCTCAACCAGCGGGTCGAGGCCTGGGTCCGGACCAAGCCCGAGCAGTGGCTGTGGTTGCACAAGCGCTGGTACCACCCGCCGCCGCGCAAGCCGAAATACCGCAACCTGCAGCGCGAGCAGGCCCTGCCGCCGACCGGGTAGGCCGATCCCCGCCTTCTCAGCGCGGCCAGTCCGCCATCGGCACGGTGGTCTCGACGATGTGGGCGCCGAGCTCCGCCCAGCGGGCGAAGACCTCATCGGCCTGGGGCGTGAAATCCAGCTCCGGGATCGGCCGTCCCGCCGCATCCAACCCGACGACGGCCGACATGCCGTCGCGCAGGATATAGACCCGGCGCGGCAGCGCCGGGTCGAGCGCGCGCATCCGGGCCAGCAGGTCGTCGACCGACCAGCGCACGCAATGGCTCGACGCCTGGCCGGCGACCACGATCCGGTCGGCGCCAAGCAGGTCGTGCAGCGCCGCGTCGTCCTGCGGCTTCACCAGCCGGCCGCCGTCCCAGCGGTCCGGCACCTCGGCGCCGAAAGCGGAATAGCTCTCGCTCCAGGGATCGTCGCCCTTGACGATGGCCGGCGTCGCCGCGCCGCGCAGCAGGGCGTGGAACAGCCATGCCTCCTGGATCAGCCCCGGCATGGCATGGCCTTCGGACCCGATCAGGCAGTGGTCGGGCCAGACGATCAGGACGTTGCGGCCCTGCCGCGCCAGGCTGCGGACATAGTGCAGCAGCTGCCGTTCCACCCAGGCCAGGCCCTGCGCCGCGACCTCGGGCGGCAGCAGCGCCATCACGCCGGGGCTCGGCCGCAGCGCGCCGCCGGCCAGAATCTCCTCCGAGATCAGGGTGAAGGGCGGCGGCGGGGTGCCGTCGGCATCGATCCAGAACGAGCGGTGGAAGATCTGCAGCGGCGTGTGGGTGTCGAAGGTCGGCACGATGCGGTCGATGGCGCCGAGGTTGCGGTGGATGAAGGCTGCGATCCGCGCCGTGTCCTCGACCGCGCCGCGGCCGGACCGGCCGCCGACATAGAGCGCGCCCTCGGGCAGGCAGAAGTCGCGCTGCAGGTCGACCAGCAGCAGGTCGGTGCGCCCGCCCTCCACCCGCTTCAGCCGGCCGCGCCGGGCCTCGGCCGCGGCGCGCAGCCCGGCGGCGTCGGGCCGATATGACCACTCCCCGGCCCGGGCCGGATCGAAGAAGGGCGGAAGCTCCATCGTCTCGTTCATGCCGTCTCCGCCCCCTAATACTCGGGGATTGCTGGCCGGATGGGTTTTCAACACTCTGCCGCGAAGTTCGGGACGGGCCTGTGCCGCGGGTCAGGGGCTGAAAGCGCGCTGCGGACAGGTCTCACCGTCCTCAATCCTTCAGGAGACCTTGATGGCGTATTTCGAGGGTGACGACAACGACAACCAGATTCCCCAGCCGGACCAGAACACCAGCGGCGACGACACCATGTATGGCCGCGGCGGCGACGACTATCTCGATGGCGGTGGCGGCAATGACACCCTGGTGGGCGGGACGGGCGGGGACACGCTGATCGGCGGCGCCGGCATCGACACCATCAGCTATTGGGACAATCGCGGGGCCGGCGTCGTGGTCAACCTGACCACCATGACCGCGTCCGGCAACGGCTCCGACGCCCAGGGCGACGTGATCTCCGGCTTCGAGAACATCGAGGGTTCGGACTACACCGCGGGCAATGACGTCCTGACCGGATCGGCCGGAGTGAACTCGATCTGGGGCCTGGGCGGCGACGACCGCATCTACGGCATGGCCGGCGACGACATCCTCAGCGGCGGCACCGGAAACGACCTCATCGATGGCGGCGACGGCAACGACTCGATCCGGGACCTCGACCAGAACAACCAGCTCTATGGCGGCAACGGCAACGACACGATCGTGGCCGGCGGGTTCAACGACACCCTCGACGGCGGGGCGGGCAACGATTCGCTCAGCTGCGACACCGGCAGCTTCTACACCGACGAGATCAATGTGCTGCGCGGCGGGGCCGGCGCCGACCGGATCGAGGGCAGCGGCGCCAAGAACGACATCGCGACCTATTCTGAAGGCATCGTCGGCGTCACCGTCAACCTCACCACCGGCGCGGCCAGCGGCGGCAACGCCCAGGGCGACGTGCTGATCGGCATCGAGCATCTCATCGGGTCCGCCGGCAATGACCAGCTGACCGGGAGCGTCGACGTCAATTCGCTCAGCGGCGGGGCGGGGAACGACATCCTGCACGGGATGGACGGGAACGACCGGGTCGACGGCGGCGCCGGCGCGGATGCGCTGTACGGCGATTTCGGCTCCGACACGCTCACCGGCGGCGCGAACGCCGACACGCTGGATGGCGGGATCGGCAATGACAGCCTGCTGGGTGGCGACGACAACGACATCCTGCGCGGCGGCATCGGGGCCGACCGGCTCGATGGCGGCGCCGGCACCGACTCGGTGATGTACACCGAGAGCACGGCCGCGGTGACGATCAACCTGGCCAGCGGCGCCGGCAGCGGCGGCACTGCCCAGGGCGACGTGCTGGTGGCGATCGAGACCGTCTATGGCAGCAGCCACAACGACACGCTGGTCGGCAATACTGCGGCCAACGGCCTGGTCGGGGGTGCCGGCAATGATGTGCTGGCGGGCCAGGGCGGCAAGGACACCCTGATCGGCGGGGTGGGGGCCGACCGCTTCTACTATGGGGTCCTGTCGGACAGCCCGGTCGGGGCCAATGCCGATCGGATCACCGATTTCAGCCACGCCCAGGCCGACCGCATCGACCTGCACGGCATCGATGCCAACACGGGGGTGGCCGGCGACCAGGCCTTCCACTTCATCGGCAGCGGCGCCTTCACCCACCATGCCGGCGAACTGCGCGAGAGCGTGGCCGGCGGCGTCACCACGGTCAGCGGCGACGTCAACGGCGACGGCGTGGCGGATTTCAGCGTCACCCTGACCGGGGCCATCACCCTGCAGTCCGGCGACTTCCTGCTGTAGGCGGTGTCGCTTCTGCTACGGCCTTACTGGAACAGGCTGGAGACCGACTTTTCCTCGGCGATACGCAGGATGGCCTCGGCCATCAGCGGCGCGATGGTCAGCTGGCGGATGTTGTGGCTGCCCTGCACCGCCTCGGTCGCCAGGATGCTGTCCGTCGTCACCATCTCCTTGATCGGGGAGGCGCCGACGCGGGCCACCGCGCCGCCCGACAGCACGCCATGGCTGATATAGGCGAAGACCTCCGACGCGCCGCGCTCCATCAGGGCGGCGGCGGCGTTGCACAGCGTGCCGGCGCTGTCGGCGATGTCGTCGATCAGGATGCAGCGGCGGCCGTCGATGTCGCCGATCACGTTCATCACCTCCGACACGCCGGCCTTCTCACGCCGTTTGTCGATGATGGCGAGGTCGGCATCGAGGCGCTGGGCGATCTGCCGGGCGCGGACCACGCCGCCGACATCGGGCGAGACGATGACCAGGTTCTCGCTGGAGAAGCGGCTGCGGATGTCCTTCACGAACACCGGCGACGCCACCAGGTTGTCCAGCGGGATGTCGAAGAAGCCCTGGATCTGGCCGGCATGCAGGTCCAGCGTCAGCACCCGGTCGGCGCCGGCGCGGGTGATCAGGTTGGCCACCAGCTTGGCCGAGATCGGCGTGCGCGGGCCGGTCTTGCGGTCCTGCCGGGCATAGCCGTAATAGGGCATCACCGCGGTGATCCGGCGGGCCGAGCCCCGACGCAGCGCGTCGATGGTGACCAGCATTTCCATGAGATTGTCGTTGGCGGGGAAGCTCGTCGGTTGGATGACGAACACGTCCTCGCCGCGGACGTTCTCGAGGATCTCGACGAAGACCTCCATATCCGCGAAGCGGCGGATCTGGGCCTTGGTCAGCGGAATTTGCAAATAGGCGGCGATCGCCTCGCAGAGCGGGCGATTGCTGTTGCAGGCGATGATTTTCATGAGGGCGGCTCGGTGGTCTCGGGCGGTGGGGCCGGGGCCGGATGCGGCTGCGTATATCCCGCGCGCACCGGGGTGTAAACGGCCTTGACGCAACCCTGTCCCCGAATTGTCACATCATCATGAAGACGCAGCCGCCCAGCATCGCCACGATGATGAACAGGAACAGGGTGATCAGATGCGGCATCGGCGTCAGTCCGTCAGCAGGATGGCCGAGATCTGGCGGCCATAATCCGCCTCTTTCCGCAGGGTGGTGCGGCGATAGCTGAAGAACTGGTCCTCGCGCGCCAGCGTGTCCAGCCCGGTGACCGTGACGTCGCGCAGCCCGGCGCGGCGCAGCCGCTGGGCGACGTAGCCCGGCAGGTCGAAATGCGGTCGAGTGGTCTTACCGTTGGTGGCGGCCGGCATGTGGAAGAATCGGGCGCTGTCGGGATCCTCGGCCAGGAAGCGGTCGCGGAATTCGGGGCCGACCTCGTAGCCCTCGGGGCCGATGCAGGGCCCGACCGCGGCGGCGATCCGCTCCGGCACCGCGCCCAGCGCCCGCATCGCCGCGATGGTGGCGTCGGTGACGCCGCCCAGCGCGCCCTTCCAGCCGGCATGGGCGGCGCCGATCACCCCAGCCTCGGCGTCGGCGAACAGGATGGGGGCGCAGTCGGCGGTCAGGATGCCCAGGGCCAGCCCCGGCCGGTCGGTGACCATGGCGTCGGCCTGCGGCGCGGTCTCCGGCGTCCAGGCCGCGGTCACGGTGACCACGGTGGGACTGTGCACCTGGTGCACGGTCAGCAACGTCTCGGCCGGCCCCAGGTCGCGGCGGCAGCGGTCGCGGTTCTCGGCCACCGCGTCGCGCCGGTCGCCCGAACCGAAGCCGCAGTTGCGCGAGGCGAAGATGCCTTCGCTGACGCCGCCGGTGCGCGGGAAGAAGCCATGGGCGAGGCCGGGCAGGGCGGACAGGGCGTCGACGGTGATCACGGGCGGCTCCGGCAACTGCGGATGGGGACGGAATAGCACTGCAACTGCGGTCGCGACTAGAACCCGGCCTCGACCCGGATCAGCGACCCGTCGCTGAATCGGCCGAAGCGGTAGGGCGTCGGGTCGACCACCGGCGGCGCACCGGTGACCAGGTCGGCCACCAGCCGCCCGGCCCCCGGGCCGATGCCGAAGCCGTGGCCGGAGAAGCCGGTGGCGACGAAGAAGCCGGGCACCGTCTCGACCGGCGAGATCACCGGCACCGCGTCCGGGGTCACGTCGATCAGCCCGGCCCAGTCCTGCGCGCCCGGCACGCCACGGAACAGCGGGAAGGCGGCGTCGAGCCGGGCCCGGGCCGCCCGGACCACCGACGCCACCGGCGCCGGGTCGAGGATCCGCACCCGCTCATAGACCGAGACCTGGTCCGGCGCCGCCTGCTTCGGCAGCTGCCATTCCGTCAGGAAGCGGTCGCCGACGCGCAGCCGCAGCGACCGCCACTGCGACCGCAGCGCCGGCAGGAAGTCGAAGAAGAAGCGGAAGCTGTCCGGCACGATGTCGACGATGTTGGTGCGGGCGTCGGCCACGCTGTAGCCGCCGTCCAGCCGCTTGCGGAAGGCGAAGCCGGAGGTCGCGGCCGCCGCCTCGGGCCCGCCCGCGACCGGCGCGGTGCGCTGGACGGAGGACAGCACCTTCAGCTGCGGCAGGCGCAGGTCCAGCGCCCGGCAGAACAGGCCGGACCAGGCGCCGCCGGCCAGCACCACGGCGTCGCAGGCGACGCGGCCCTTCTCGGTCACCACGCCGGAGATGCGGCCGCCCGCGGTGTCGACCGCGCGCACGGCGCAGTTCGTCATGATGCCGGCGCCCAGCCGGCGGGCGGCGCGGGCGATTGCCGGGGCGGCCAGCTGCGGCTCGGCCCGGCCGTCGGTCTCGGTGTAGAGCGCGCCCTGGAAGCGCGTCGCCGCCCCGGGCAGCAGCCGCGCCACCTCGTCGGACCCGACCAGCCGGGTGCTCAAGCCATGCGCCCGGGCATGGACCATCCACTTCTCGTGCCGGGCCATCTCCGCCTCGGTCTCGCCGACATAGAGGATGCCGGCCTGGCGGTAGCCGGTCTCGGCCTCGACCGTGGCGTTCATCCCGCGCCACAGCTTCAGGCTTTCCTGCACCAGCGGGATCTCGCGCGAATCGCGGCCCATCACCCGGCACCAGCCCCAGTTGCGGCTGGACTGTTCGGCGGCGATCTCGCCCTTCTCGCACAGCAGCACCGAGACGCCGCGCTGCGCCAGGGTCAGGGCGGCGCTGGTGCCGATGATGCCGCCGCCGATGATCACGACATCGGCGCGGGCGGGCAGGGCAGGGTCCGACGGGACCGGTTCGATCGCAGGTCCCATGGGGCCGCTCCGCTGTGAGGAGGGGCGACGCTAGCGCGGCGTCGGGGTCAGGGGAACCCCGCCGGCGCGCCGGGCTGGCGCGCGGTCAGCGCCAGGGCCTTGAACAGCATGCCCATCCCGTCCGGGCCGGCCAGCCGCTCGATGGCGGCGTCGATCTCCGCGGCGCGGGCCGGCGATGCCTGCTTGAGCTGGGCGGCGCGGGCGCGCAGGCCCAGCGCCTCCAGGAACGCGCCCTGCGGCACCGGCCCGTGCGCCGCGGCGCCGGCCTGGACAGCAGCGAGGGCGAGGGCCTGGAAATCGACATGGGCGGTCAGGTCGGCCTCGCCCGGCGCCGCCAGCGGGTCGGCGAAGGCGTGGTGGCGCATCGCCTGGAAGCTGTCACCGGCTGCGCTGCGGGCCGGGCCGTAGTCGACGATCAGCGCCGCGCCGCCCTGCTGCGCCAGGCGCCGGCCCAGCATCGCGGCGTGGGACAGCCCGGCCGGGCAGGCCTCGGCGATCGACCCCTCGGGCGCGCCGCGGACGGCGTCGGGGATCAGCGCCAGCCCGGGATCGGTTTGGGCCGACAGCTCCCAGCGCAGCGTGCCCGCCGCCTCGTCCCAGCCGACCAGCCGCTCGTGCCAGCCGCCGGCGCCGCGCTGCCACTGCCGGATCGGCAGGGCGTCGAAGAACTCGTTGGCCACCACCAGCACCGGCCCGTCGGGCAGGTCCGCCAGCCGGTCCAGCCACACCGGGTCGGCCGCCGCCAGACGCGCCGCCTGGGCCGCACGCAGGGTGGGGCTGGTCTCGACCAGATGCAGCCGCAGCGCCTTGCGGAAGCCGGGGGCGGCCCGGCCGATGGCGCGCAGCGCGTCCTGCATCAGGGTGCCCCGGCCAGGGCCCAGCTCGACCAGCAGCGCCGGGTCGGGCGCGCCCATGCGCTGCCACTGGTCGGCGCACCACAGCCCGACCAGCTCACCGAACACCTGGCTGATCTCCGGCGCCGTGGTGAAGTCGCCGGCCGCGCCCAGCGGGTCGCGGGTGATGTAGTAGCCGTGGCGGGGATGGCCCAGCGCCTCGGCCATGTACTGCGCCACGGTCAACGGTCCGTCGACCGCGATCCGCCGCCGCAGCAGGTCGAGCAGCGTGGTCACACCGCCGCCGTTAAGCCGCCGCCGAGGAGGCCGGGGCGGTGGCTGGTGCGGCCATCGCCGGCCGCCGGGCCGCCCAGATCACCACGGCGATGCCGATCACGATCATCGGCAGCGACAGCTCCTGGCCCCGGGTGAACCAGTCGGTGCCCATGAGGTAGCCCAGCTGGGCATCCGGTTCGCGCACGAACTCGACCAGGAAGCGCGAGACGCCGTACCAGGTGATGAAGGTGCCCAGGATGATGCCCGGCTTGGAGCGGATGCGCGCGCTGGCGGCCAGGGGCAGCAGGACCAGGAACAGCAGCAGGCCTTCCAGCCCGGCCTCGTAGAGCTGGCTGGGGTGGCGCGGCAGGGGCCCGCCGCTGGGGAACACGAAGGCCCAGGGCAGGTCGGTCGGCCGGCCCCACAGCTCGCCGTTGATGAAGTTGGCGATGCGGCCGAAGAACAGGCCGATCGGTGCGGCGGCCGCCACCACGTCGCCCAGCAGCAGGGGCGAGAAGCCGCGGCGCCAGGCGAACAGGATGATCGCCGCGGTGACGCCCAGCATGCCGCCATGGAAGGACATGCCGCCCTTCCAGATCTCCAGGATCGTCGCCGGGGCCTGCAGGTACTCGTCGAAGTTGTAGAACAGGACATAGCCCAACCGGCCGCCCAGGATGGTGCCGACCACGGCCCAGGTCAGGAAGTCGTCCAGCGCCAGCCGGTCGGGCGGCAGCGTGGTGCGGCGCGTCAGCCACAGGGCGTAGCGCCAGCCCAGCACGAAGCCGGCGATGTAGGCGAGCGCGTACCAGCGGATCGCGATAGGGCCGATCTGCAAGGCGACCGGATCGAACCAACCCATGACTATTCCCGTCCGCGGAGGGCGAAGCAAAAAGCGAGCCCTTATAGGCGCGGCATCCCGGACGTTGCAACGCAAGGCCTTGGCGGCCATATTTGCAATGATGCCTGTCATTTGTGGATATGCCTTGCGATGCCCTTCGACACCAAGCTGATCGACGATCTGGTCCGGGTTGCGACCGGGGCCTTCGGTGCCGTCGCGGGCGTGCGCGAGGAGGCGCGGTCACGCCTGCGTGAGCAGTTCGAGCACGTGCTGTCGCGGCTGGACGTCGTCACCCGCGAGGAGTTCGAGATCGTCCGCGCCCTGGCCCAGCGCGCGCGGGAAGAGCAGGAGTTGCTGGTCGCGCGGGTCGCGTCGCTGGAAGCCGCAGCCCAGCCGGCCGCCGCGAAGCGCAGCGCCCCGAAGCCTGCGGCCGCGAAGCTGCCGGTGAAGGCCGCTGCTGCGGCTGCGAAACCGGCCCGCCGGGCCGCGTCGGCGCCCGAAGCGGCCCCCGCCCCGAAGCGCCGCGGCACGCGGACGAAAGCGTCGGACTGAATTCCGTCACAAATCATCCACAGCTTTTATCGTAACGGCGGTGCATACCGGTTGCACCCAACAAGCCCTTGTGCGACCGTTGTTCAGGAAAGGCCGTAATGGACGACACTACTACATCTTGGGTATTTACCGGCCGCGGACCCTATAATTGCGTTTCGCGGCGGCATGGGAGCGGAGGATCATGACCACAGCGTCCGAGGTCTTCGAAGAAGCCGCCTTCACCCAAAACCCCCTCGACACGCTCGAGGAAATCGTCAGCGCCAATGACTGGAGTTTCGAGCGGGCGAGCAACGAAGAGATGCTTGCCGAGGTCGCCGGCCGGTGGTGCAGCTACCGCCTGTTCTTCTTCTGGCAGGAAGAAATCAGCGCGATGCAGTTCTCCTGCCAGTTCGATCTCAAGGTGCCGGAGAAGAAGCGCCGCGACGTGGCGGAACTGCTGGGCATCATCAATGAGCGGATGTGGCTCGGCCATTTCGATGTCGACTCCGAGGAGCTGACGCCGATGTTCCGGCACACCACGCTGCTGCGCGGCGCCCAGGCGGCGAGCGTGGAGCAGCTGGAGGACCTGGTCGACATCGCGCTGACCGAATGCGAGCGCTTCTACCCCGCCTTTCAGTTCGTCCTTTGGGGCGGCAAGAGCGCCAGCGAGGCGGTGTCCGCGGCGATCCTGGACACGGTCGGCGAGGCCTGAGCCGACCGGTCCCGGCGATGATGCAAGCCCGGCTTCCCAGGAAGCCGGGCTTTTTCATGGCTGACAGCTGTTCTACGCCTCGATGGTGCGTGCCGCGCTATCGACCAGCCAGGCGCGCACCGCCTCGACGCTCTCCCGGCCCGACGCCGTCTTGGCGACGACCAGCCAGTACGATGTCGAGGTCTGCCCCGATCCGGCGAAGGGCGCGACCAGACGGCCGTCGCGCCGTTCATCCTCGGTCAGCAGGTCGCTTTCCAGCACCACCCCGAGGCCCTTCGCCGCCGCATCGATCGCGACATGCGACGGGTCGAGCTGGAGGGTGCGGGCGAAGCCGTCGTCGAGCGAGACGCCCTGGCGCCGGAACCAGTCCTCCCAGGACACCAGATTGTCCCGGGTCACGATCAGCGGCAGGGCCAGCAGGTCGCGCGGCGACCGGATCGCGCCGCCGGCGGCCAGGGCAGGGGCGCAGAGCGGCCGGATCCTCTCCGTCAGCAGCGGCGCGGCCCGGGACCGCCATCGGCTGCCGTCGCCATAGGCGATGGCCAGGTCCACGGCGTCGGCTTCGATGCCGGGCGTCTCCGACACCATCGGCAGGTCGGCGTCGACCCGGATGTCGATCGTCGGGTGCTCGGCCAGGAAGGCAGGCAGGCGGGGCAGCAGCCAGCGGCCGGCCAGCGACGGCGGGGTTCGCAGCCGCACCACCTCCGCCCGCCGGGCGCGCCGTCCGCGACGCGCCGTGGTCTCGATCGCATGGGCCAGGGTGTCGAAGCAGTCGTGGATCTTGCCGAAGAACTCGGCGCCCTCGGGCGACAGCCGGACGCCGCGGCCGACCCGGTCGAACAGCGGCAGGCCCAGCCGCGCCTCCAGGATCCGGATCTGGTGGCTCACCGCCGACGGGGTCAGCGCCAGCTCCGCCGCCGCCGCGCGGAAGCTCTCCAGCCGGGCGGCGGCCTCGAAGGCCACCAGCGCCCGCAGCGGCAGGCTCGGTCGGTTCATCGTCGATCCCTCAGGCGTGCCCGGGCGCGGGTTCAGAATGATGAATCCATCTCACGAGTCCAGCGAGTTCTCTGCGGTTGTGGGCTCTTCGGGCCGGGCGAATGATGATGGTGGGCAGCGCGCCACGCCTGCCCATGGATCGCCTTCCCGCCAGGAGCGTGGCTTCGGAGCATCCCATGGACCATCTCCCGGCCGGTCTCGACGACGCTTTCTGGACCCGCGCGCGGCGCCACCTGCTGCGCTATGGCGGCGATTTCGTGCCCTTCGTCCCGGTGCGGGCCGAGGGCGCGTTCCTGTGGGATGCCGGCGGCCGCCGGGTGCTCGACTTCACCTCCGGCCAGATGAGCGCCATCCTCGGCCATTCCCATCCCGAGATCGTGGCCACGGTGCGCGACGCGGTCGGGCGACTGGACCACCTGTTCTCCTCGATGCTGTCGGCGCCGGTGGTCGACCTGGCCGAGGCCCTGGCCGGGCTGGTGCCGCAGCTGCCGCGGTCGATGCTGCTGTCGACCGGCGGCGAGTCGAACGAGGCGGCGATCCGGCTGGCCAAGCTGGTCACCGGCAAATGGGAGATCGCGGCCTTCACCCAGTCCTGGCACGGCATGACCGGCGCGGCCGCGGCGGCGACCTACAAGGCCGGGCGCCGCGGGATCGGGCCTCTGATGCCGGGTCAGTACGGCATCCCGGCGCCGAACCCCTACCGCCCGCGCTTCCCCGGCGTGGACTGGCGGCAGGAGCTGGACGATGCCTTCGACCTGCTGGACCGGCAGAGCACCGGCAACCTCGCCGCCTTCATCGCCGAGCCGATCCTGAGCAGCGGCGGCGTGCTGGACCTGCCGCTGGGCTATCTCGCGGCGCTGCAGGCGCATTGCCGGGCCCGCGGCATGCTGCTGATCTTGGACGAGGCCCAGACCGGCATCGGCCGCACCGGCCTGATGTTCGCCTTCGAGCGCGACGGCGTGGTGCCCGACATCCTGACCCTGTCGAAGACGCTGGGGGCCGGCCTGCCGCTGGCGGCGATGATGACCACCGCGGCGCTCGCCGACGAGGCCGAGGCGCGCGACTTCCTATTCTACACCACCCATGTCAACGACCCGCTGCCTGCTGCGGTCGGGCTGAAGGTGCTGGAGATCGTGGTCCGCGACGGGCTGGCGCCCCGGGCGCAGCAGATGGGCGCGCGGCTGGCCGAGGGCCTGCATGGGCTGCAGCGGCGCCACGCCTGCATCGGCGACATCCGCGGTCGCGGCCTGCTGCTGGGACTGGAATTCACCGCGGCCGGCGGCCGGGACGCGGCAGCGATCTCGGATGCGGTGACCGATGTCGCGCTGGAACTCGGCCTGTCCGCCAACATCGTGCGGGCCGGCTTGTCGGGTGGCACCATGCGCATCGCCCCGCCCCTGACGGTCACCGACGCCGAGATCGATCTGGGGGTGGAACTGCTGGACGCGGCGATATCGCGGGTGATGGCCGGCTGAGGCCTGCCGGCGCCCGACAAGGCGGGCCGGAAGAAGTTTACATAGTTCCTTATGCGGGATTTAAGCTAATGTCCTGAAGACGCTTCCACTTTTCATCCGTCGGCTTGAATGATCCGGCCCCGCCTTTCACGCTCTGCCGGCATGGCGCGGTGGGCATCGCCCGTTGCACCGGCCCGTGAAGGTGTGCGCGCCGTCACCGCGACAACAACCGGTCCAGTCCACCATTCTCTCGCTGCGGGGGGTCTGCAGCTGCCGGCCATTCCGGCCCGCGATGAGAGAGGGGACATCATGACAGGCCGTTTCATCGGCGGTTCGGCGGTTCGGCCGATGGCTGGTGTGCAGTCTTCCGCCCAGCCGGATGAATCCACCCTGGCCCATCTGGTCGGCCAGATCTACGACGCCGCGATCGGCCAGGAGGAGTGGGCGGTGGTGCTGCGCCGCCTGTCCGCGATGTTCGGCGGCACGGCCGCGGTGCTGCACCGCTTCCGGTCGCCGGCGCGGGCAGGTGCCAGCCGGGCGATCAACACCGATCCGATCAACATCCAGCTCTACGACACACACTACCACAAGACCGAGCCGAAGCTGGCCGTTCTGTCGCAACTGCCGGCCACGGGCGTCTTCATCGACCGCATGCTGGTGCCGGAGGCGCGGTTGACGCGGACGGAGTACTACAATGACTTCCTGGTGCCGCAGGATCTGCACAGCAGCCTGAACTGGTTCGGCCAGCGGCACGGAATTCCCGAAGCCGGCCTGTCGCTGTGGCGGCCTCGGCATTGGGCGGATTGGGGTGAAGAGCAGGCCGCGGTGCTGAGCTATCTCAGCCCGCATGTCCGTCGGGCGATGCGGCTCGAACAGCGGCTGGCGACGGCCGATGTCCCGACCGTGGCCGTGTCGCTGGCGCCACGGAAGCCGCTGACCGCGCGCGAACGGGATTGCCTCCGCTGGATCGCCCGTGGCGCCTCGAGCAAGGAGGCCGCCCGCCGGCTGGAGCTGTCGGCCTACACCGTCAACGAATACGTCGCGTCGGCGATGCGCAAGCTGCAGGCCGCCAGCCGCAGCGAAGCCGTGGCGATGGCGCTGGCCCAGGGCCTGATCGATGGCTGACCCGGCGCTGCGGGCCGCCCGTGGCAGACGTGCCCTCCCCGGGGCAGGGGCTGCTGCAGCCGTCGTGATCCCGCCGGAGGTCCGGCCCGGTGCGCGGGCCGCACCGGGCCAAATCCTCGACGCCGGCCCCCGCCTGCGGCCGGATCCGCGGCTATGGGCTTCGCCCTCGCCGGACGAGCCCCGGATTCTGGGGCTGATCGACCAGATCTATGATGCCGCCGTCGGCAGCGAGGATTGGGCCGTGGTGCTGAAGCACCTCGCCGAGATGCTGGGCGGGGAGGCGGTGGTGCTGCGCCGGATCGGTGCGGCCATGTCGCTGCCCCCCACCCTGGCGACCGAGACCGATCCGGCCTATGTCCAGGACTATCAGGCGCACTACCACAAGCTGCTGCCGATCCTGCCGCTGCTGTCGCACCTTCCGGCCGGGCCCGTCTTCGCCAACTCGATGCTGATCCCGGAGGCGGAGTACCGGCGCACCGAGTTCTACAACGACTTCATGCGACCCCAGGGCAAGGACCATGGGCTGTACTGGGTCGATTTCGACCAGAGCGAACTGTCGGCGATGCTGTCGCTGTGGCGGCCGCGGAGCCGACCCAACTGGGATGAGACGCAACTGCGGGTGCTGCGCGTCCTCGGCCCGCATCTCGGCCGGGCGCTGCGGATCGAACGCAGCTTGATCAGCACGGGAACGCCCGGTGCCGCAACGCCGCCGCAATTGCCGACAATATTGACGCCGCGTGAGCAGGACTGCCTGGGCTGGGTCGCCCGCGGCGCGTCGAGCAAGGAGGCCGCGCGCCAGCTGTCGCTGTCGGTCTACACCGTCAACGAGTATATCGCCTCGGCGATGCGGAAGCTGGGCGCGTCCAGCCGCACCGAGGCGGTGGCCATGGCACTCGCCAGCGGCGCGATCGGCGGTTGACCCCCCAATCCTTGGGGGTTGAGCCCTCCCGCTCCGTCCGGGAGACTGGGTGGGATCCGGGCGGTCGTGCCCAAGGACAGCGATCGGGTGCGCCGACCGCTGGGCAGGGAACCTGATCGACGTTCCGGGGCTTTGTGTTGCAGGGGATGATGTAAGTCGCTTGGGGGACACACATTGGCCCTCCCAAATGGGGCCCTCCCAAATGGGGGTATGTGCCGTTCCCGTCTTCCGGTTAGGGAGGATGACCAGGTGGTTCCGGCGACGGAACCGGGTCGTCGAGCGTGTCTGTCGTGTCTTTCGTGGGGGTTCAAGCGATGCCGTCCGATGTTCCGGTCAACACCATGGCCGCCGAGTCCGTGATGCCGATTCGTGACGCCCGCGTCGCCGTGGCCGCCAAACGGGTGACCGATATCGTGCTGTCCGCCCTGCTGCTGGTGATGTTCGCGCCGCTGTTTCTGGTCTGCGCCGTCCTGATCCGGCGATCCGGGGCCGGGATCTTCTACAGCGACCGGCGGGTCGGCCGGAACGGCCGGATCTTCTACTGCCACAAGTTCCGGACCATGGTGCCCAACGCCAACGCGCATCTGTCGGCCCTCCTGGCGCGGGACCCGGAACTGCGGCGGGAGTGGGAGACCAGCTTCAAGCTGAAGCACGACCCGCGGGTGACGGCGATCGGCCGCTTCCTGCGCAAGACCAGCCTCGACGAACTGCCGCAGCTGCTCAATGTGCTGAAGGGCGAGATGAGCCTGGTCGGCCCTCGTCCGATGTTCGAGGAGGAGCAGGTGCGCTGGGGCGCGGCGATCCACTACTACTACAGCACCCGGCCCGGCATGACCGGCGTCTGGCAGATCTACGGCCGCAGCGACACCGACTACGAGACCCGGATCCGGCTGAACGTCGAGTATGTGCGCCACTGGTCCTACTGGCGCGACATCGTCCTGCTGGCGGTGACCCCGCGCGTCTTCTTCGTTCGCTCCGGAGCTTACTGAGGCGGGGTCCGGCCGCCCCTGGCCCCGGGCAGGCCGGGATCAGCCGCACCAGCTCGGCCCGCCGGTGCGTGCTCGACTTTTCCGTCACCGCGCGGAGACGCCCGGGCGGTGAGTCCCGGCCGACCCATATCTCCCGAAACCATTTGACATTTATGCGGCAATTCCCACAACGATGGGGCCGCCGGAAACCCATTGTGACCCTCGTTCGGTGCCGATCTGACTGAGGGATAAATTCATATTCGAACAGGATTCGTCATGGCGGTCATCAATGGCGACAACGCCAACAACACCATCAACGGCACGACGGGTGACGATACGCTCAACGGCCTGGGGGGCAACGACGCGCTGCGCGGGGACGCGGGCGTCGACACGCTGAATGGTGGTGACGGCGACGATTCCCTGCGCGGGGGCGCCGGCGCGGATGTGCTGAACGGCGGCGCCGGGATCGACACCGCCGACTATGCCGTCAGCGCCGCCGGCGTGATCGTCACGATCGGGGCCATCGGCAGCGGCGGCGAGGCCCAGGGCGATACGGTCAGCGCCGATATCGAGAACATCACCGGTTCGAACTCCAGCGACACGCTGACCGGCTCGGCCGGGGCCAACACGCTCCTGGGCGGCCTCGCCGCCGACGTGCTCAACGGCCTCGCCGGCAACGACATGCTGGATGGGGGTGTCGGCAACGACATCCTCCATGGCGGTCTCGGGAACGATACGCTGAACGGCGGCGCCAGCGGCCTCAACGGCAGCAGCGGCAACGACGTCCTCGATGGCGGGGCCGGGGCCGACGTGCTGATCGGCGGCGCCGGCGTCGACACCGCCCATTACGACGGCCCGGCCGGGGTGACGGTGACCATCGGCGCGATCGCCCATGGCGGCGACGCGGAGGGCGATTCGGTCGGCGCCGACATCGAGAACATCGAAGGCACCGCCACCTTCAATGACGTCCTGACCGGCTCGGCCGTCAGCAACCTCCTGTCCGGCTTCGGCGGCGATGACCGCCTGATCGGCCTGGCCGGCAACGACACGCTCGACGGTGGGGCCGGCAACGACATCCTCCAGGGCGGCGCCGACGGGGACGCGCTGATCGGCGGTGCCGGCAGCGACACCATCCTGTACGGCGGCACGGCCGCGGTGACGGTGGATCTGACGGCGTTCACGGCGTCGGGCGGCGAGGCCGAGGGCGACACGATCGGCAACGACATCGAGAATGTCATCGGCACCGGCTTCAACGACGATCTCACCGGCTCGGCCGTGGCCAATGCGCTGACCGGCCTTGGCGGACAGGATTCGCTCGTCGGCATGGCCGGAAATGACACGCTGAACGGTGGGGACGGAGACGACTTCCTTGATGGCGGGGCCGGGGCCGACCGGTTGATCGGCGGCGCCGGCATCGACACCATCAACTATGACGGCCTCGCCGGAGTCACGGTCAACCTCACGACGCTGACAGCGACGGGGGGCGATGCCCAGGGCGACGTGATCAGTGCCGACATCGAAAACATTCTGGGCACCGGCAGCTTCAACGACGTGCTGACCGGCTCGGCCGCGGCCAACGTGCTGGTCGGCTCCGGCGGCGCCGACACCCTGTCCGGCATGGACGGCAATGACCGGCTGGATGGCGGCACCGGCAACGATGTGCTTCGCGGCGGGGCCGGGGCCGACATCTTGCTGGGCGGCGACGGGATCGACGTCGCGGTGTACAGCGAAAGCGCCGTCGGCGTGACGGTGAATCTCCTCACCGGCACCGGCGCCGGCGGCAACGCCCAGGGCGACACCCTGACCGGCATCGAGAACGTCATTGGCGGCAGCGGCAACGATGTCATCACGGGCAACGACGCCAACAACAGCCTGGCGGGCAACGACGCCAACGACACCATCGGTGGCGGCAACGGCGCCGACACGCTGGTCGGCGGCGCCGGGAACGACGTGCTGCGGGGAGAGGCCGGGGCGGACGCATTGCAGGGTGGCGACGGCATCGACATCGCCATGTACACCGAGAGCGCCGTGGCTATCACGGTCAACCTGGCCCTCGGCACCGGTCTCGGCGGCAATGCCCAGGGCGACACGCTGACCGGCATCGAAGGCGTCTACGGCGGCGGCGGCGGCGACATCCTGATCGGCGACGCCGCGGCAAACACACTGGTGGGCAACGCCGGCAACGATATCCTGCAAGGGGCGGGCGGCAAGGACACTCTGGCGGGCGGGGCCGGGGCCGACCGCTTCGTCTATGCGTCGGTCGCCGACAGCCCTGTCGGCAGCGGCGCCGATCTGATCACGGATTTCAGCCATGCCCAGGCCGACAGGATCGACCTGAGGCTGATCGACGCGAACACCGGCGTGGCCGGCGACCAGGCGTTCGGCTTCATCGGCTCGGGCGCCTTCACCCACCATGCCGGCGAACTGCGCGAGGTCATCTCCGGCAGCCAGACGGTGGTCAGCGGCGATGTGAACGGCGACGGCGTGGCCGATTTCAGCGTCGTGCTGACCGGGGCCATCACGCTGGTCGCCGGCGACTTCCTGCTGTAGGCGGCATCCGGAAGACGGGCCGAGGCGCCGGGGTCAGCCCAGCACCTTGGTCATGTGGATGATGGTGAACTCGCCGCGCTGCTCCTGCCGGCTCTCGCTGTAGCCGCGGGCGGTGTAGAGGGCGCGGTTCTCCGACATCTTCGCGTTGGTGTAGAGCCGCAGCTCGGCCAGGCCGCGGCGCAGCGCCTCGCGCTCCGCGAAGTCCAGCAGCCGCCGGCCGAGGCCACGGCCCTGATGGCTCGGGTCGACCGCGACGTTGACGATCAGCAGATGGTCCGGCTCGGGCTTCAGCTCGATCAGCGCGATGCAGCCGGCTATGCCGTCGATCGCCCAGATCTCGTGCTCGGCCAGGGCGCGGTCGTAATCCGCCCGCATCGGCAGCGGTTCGGCGCCGACGGAGATGATCCATTTCGCATAGGCGCGCCGGACCAGGGTGCGGATCGTCCCCGCCTCGTCGGGCCGGGCCCGGCGGATTTCACCCCATGTCGCGATCATCATGGGTGCTCTCCTGTCTTTCGCTCTTCGGGCCGCATGCTATCGTCCGCGGCACCATTCCCTCAGTGAATTTCAGGAAAGTCAGCCCCGCCATGGATCTTGTCCTGCGTCATGCCAACCTGCCCGACGGCCGGACGGGCATCGATATCGGCATCGAAGGCGGGCGGATCGTGGCGGTGGAGCCGCGCCTGGCGGCGGAAGCACGGCAGGAGATCGACGCCACCGGCCGGCTGGTCACTCCGCCCTTCGTCGACCCTCATTTCCACATGGATGCGACGCTGTCGCTCGGCCTGCCCCGGATGAACCGGTCCGGCACGCTGCTCGAAGGCATCGCCCTGTGGGGCGAGCTGAAGCCGCAGCTGACCCAAGGTGCGGTGATCGCACGGGCCCTGGCCTATTGCGACATGGCGGTGGCGCAAGGGCTGCTGGCGGTGCGCAGCCATGTCGATGTCTGCGACGACCGGCTGCTGGCGGTCGAGGCGCTGTTGGAGGTCAAGCGCCAGGTCGCGCCCTATCTCGACCTGCAACTCGTGGCCTTCCCGCAGGACGGGCTGTACCGCTCCGCCACCGCCGAACGCAACCTGCTGCGCGCGCTCGACCTCGGGGTTGAAGTGGTAGGCGGCATCCCGCATTTCGAGCGCACCATGGCGGACGGCGCCGCCTCGGTGCGCCGGCTGTGCGAGATCGCGGCCGAGCGGGGGCTGCTGGTCGACCTGCATTGCGACGAAAGCGACGACCCGCTGTCGCGCCACATCGAGACGCTGGCGGCGGAGACCCATCGGCTGGGCCTCGGCGGGCGGGTGACGGGGTCGCACCTGACCTCGATGCATTCGATGGACAACTACTACGTCTCGAAGCTGATCCCGCTGATGCGCGAGGCCGGGGTCGCGGCGATCGCCAACCCGCTGATCAACATCACCCTGCAGGGCCGGCACGACACCTATCCCAAGCGCCGCGGCATGACCCGGGTGCCGGAGCTGATGCAGGCCGGGATCACCGTCGCCCTGGGCCAGGATTGCGCCATGGACCCGTGGTACTCGATGGGGTCGGGCGACATGCTCGAGGTGGCGCATATGGCGGTGCATGTCGGGCAGATGACCGCACTGGACGCCATCGGCCAGTGCTTCGCGGCGGTGACGACGAATGCCGCGAAGATCATGCATCTCGACGGCTACGGCCTGGCGCCCGGCTGCCGCGCCGACCTGGTGATGCTGCAGGCCGCCGACCCGTTCGAGGCGGTGCGGCTGCGGGCCACCCGGCTGCTGGTACTGCGCGCCGGCCGCGTGATCGCCCGCACGCCGGAGCGCCGGGCCATCCTGGACCTGCCGGGCCGCCCGGCCGCCGTGGTTCCGACCTTCACCCCCGGCTCGATCGCATAGCACGAGCCGCTGCGCCGCACCTCCAGATCGGGGCTGGGCCGATCGTCTTGGAAGTGTCATCCTGACCCTCTAAAGGCGCCCGCATCCCATCGGGCATTCGCCCGATCGGCACGGCGGGCCGTGCAGAGGGAGGATGCGCATGCCGCAGGAACGCCCTGCCACCACCAGACATCGGAGTGCGGCCCTGGTCGGGCCGTATTCGAGCGGCAAGACCACGCTGCTGGAGGCGCTGTTGCACAGCGCCGGCGCGATCCCGCGCAAAGGCAGCGTGGCTCAGAAGAACACGGTCGGCGACGCCTCGCCGGAATCCCGCGCCCGGCAGATGACGATCGAGCCGAACCTGGCTTCCTGCCGCTATCTCGACGAGGATTGGACCTTCATTGACTGTTCCGGCTCGGTCGAGCTGGCGCAGGACGCGTTTGCCGCCCTGATGGTGGCCGACATCGCCGTGGTGGTGGCCGAGGCCGATCCCGACCGCGCCGTGATCCTGGCGCCGCTGCTGCGCTTCCTCGACGAACATGCCATCCCGCACGTCCTGTTCATCAACAAGCTGGACCGGGCCGCCGTTCGCATGCGCGACCTGCTCGCCGCCCTCCAGCAGGTCTCGGCCCGGCCGCTGCTGCTGCGCGAAGTCCCGATCCGCGACGGCGACAACGTCTCCGGCTATGTCGACCTGGTCAGCGGCCGTGCCTACAAATGGCGGGAGAACCAGTCATCCGACCTGATCGAGGCGCCCGCCGGCATCAAGCCGCGGCAGGATGAAGCGCGCCAGACCCTGCTGGAATCCCTGGCCGATTTCGACGATGCGCTGCTGGAGCAGCTGCTGGAGGACAAGATCCCGGCGCCGAAGGAGATCTACACCCAGCTGACCCGAGACCTGCAGCAGGACCTGATCGTGCCGGTGTTCTTCGGCTCGGCCGAGCACGGCAACGGCGTCACCCGGCTGTGGAAGGCGCTGCGCCACGAGGCGCCGTCATCCGACGTGGCGGCGACGCGGCTCGGCTACGACGCCAAACGCGGCTTTGCCGCGACGGTGTTCAAGACCCTGCACCAGCCGCACACCGGCAAGCTCAGCCTGGCGCGGCTGTGGAGCGGCAAGCTGTCCGACAACAGCAATCTCGGCAGCCGCCGCATCTCCGGCCTGTACCGCCTCAAGGGCGGCGACAACCAGAAGCTAGCCGAGGCCGGCGCCGGGGAGATCGTCGGCATCGCCCGGATCGAGGACCTCGCCACCGGCCAGACCCTGCGGGCCGACGGCACCGCCGATGCCACCTGGAACTGGCCTGACGTGCCCGAGCCGGTGCATGCCGTGGCGCTCTCGTTGTCCGACCGCAAGGACGACGTCAAGCTGACCACGTCGCTGGCCAAGCTGTGCGAGGAGGACACGACGTTGTCGGTCCACCATCTCGAAGCGACCGGCGAGCTGACGCTGGCCGGGCAGGGCGACATCCAGCTGCAGATCGCGGTCGAGCGGCTGAAGAGCCGCTTCAACATCGCGGTCACCACGGAGCCGACGCGCACCGCCTACCGCGAGACCATCCGCCGGCCGACCAAACAGCATTCGCGCTTCAAGCGCCAGACCGGCGGCCACGGCCAGTTCGCCGACATCCATGTCGAGATCCGGCCGCAGCCGCGCGGCAGCGGCTTCGCCTTCGAGAACAAGGTGGTGGGCGGCACCGTGCCCAAGAACTTCATTCCCGCGGTGGAGGCAGGGTCGCGCGAGGCGCTGGCGCGTGGACCACTGGGCTTCCCGGTGGTCGACATCGCCATCGCCCTGACCGACGGCCAGCACCATGCGGTCGACAGCTCGGACCAGGCCTTCCGCACCGTGGCGCAGATGGCGATGGCCGAAGGGTTGCCGAATTGCGATCCGGTGCTGCTGGAGCCGATCCAGGCGGTCACCATCGCGGTGCCGGCCGAATACACCGCCAAGGTCCACGCCCTTGTCTCCAGCCGGCGGGGCCAGATCCTGGGCATGACCGCGCGCGAGGGCTGGACCGGCTGGGACCTGATCGACAATCTGCTGCCGGAATCCGAGATGCACGGGCTGGCGGTCGAATTGCGCTCGGTCACGCTCGGCGTCGGCAGCTTCACCGCCCGCTTCGACCATCTGCAGGAGCTGACGGGCCGTCTCGCCGACCAGGTGGTGGAGGACCGCAAGCGCGCCCAGGCCGCGTGAACGACCCGGCGGCCGGGCGGTGCCGGGGGCTGGATGCTCCCGTGTCGCCCGGCCGCCACGTCGTCATCTTGGCAACACTTTCTGGGCGGCTTATGACGGACGGGAATTGCGAGAATTCGGGAGTGCGGAGATGTTGAGCCTGAGGCGTGCGGAGCCGGCGGATTCCGACCGCATGTTCACCTGGCGGAACCTGCCGCATGTCGCGGTCCACCAGTACAGCGACCATGTCATCTCCCGGGAAGAGCATGATGCCTGGTTCGCCCGCGCCATCGCGGATCCGCGTCGGATCTACTGGATCATCCAGGATGACGGCGATCCGATCGGCCTCGCCAACCTCGTCGACATCGATGAGAAGAACAGCAAGTGCTCCTGGGCCTTCTACCTCGGCGCCGGCGACCTGCGCGGCAAGGGCATCGGCAGCTGGGTCGAGCTCAAGGTGCTCGACCACGTCTTCCTCGAACTCAAGCTCAACAAGCTGTGCTGCGAGGTGCTGACCAGCAATCCGGGCGTGGTGCGGATGCATCGGCGCTTCGGCTTCCAGGAGGAAGGCCTGCTGCGCCACCATGTGCGCAAGCAGGGCCAGTTCCTAGACGCGCATGTGCTGGGCCTGTTGCGCGACGACTACCTGCAGCAGCGCGACGCTCTGGTCACCATGCTGCGCGAACGCGGGGTGCAGGCGGAGTAGGGGATCACCGGGCCTGCGCCGTGGCCCCGGAGCCCTCGGCCGAATCCACGATCACCAGCATGTTCCCGGCCAGCGGCGTCGGCGTCCGGTCGGGACGCAGCACCGCGTCATAGCGGGCGTCGGACTTCGCCGCCGCCTCGTAGTCGACATCGAGGATGCCGTGGCGGTCGAGGAAGACGTTCATCGGCCCCGGCACGCGGACGCATCCCTTCGACGCCGGCTGGCCGAGGCGCTGCTCAAGCGTCGCCGGATCGGTGGCGTGGACCAGCAGCCGGATGGTCGATTCCCGGCCCTCGTCCTCCCAGCCCCGTTCAGCGGTCTGCCAGCCGAAATCCCACACCCGCATGCCCTTGAGGCCGAGGCCGCGGATGCCGTTGGCGTTGAAAGTGCCTTCGGCGCGCCAATCGAGGATCTCGTCGGTGTGAGGGAATACGCCGGTCGGCGTGATGAAATAGCCGTGGCGGCCTTCCTGGCCGGTCGAGACTGTCGATCCGCCCAGGCTCCGCCAGGTGCCGGACGGCTGCGCCAGCAGGATGCGCATCTGCTGCACGGCCGGGTTCCGGTCCACCACCATCACCAGCTGCGGCCGGCGGATGGCTTGGCCGCGGGCCGTGATCGCGCGCTGCGCCAGGGCGGCCCAGCGCTGGCCTGCTTCGGGCGCATCCGTGATCGCCATTGGCACCTCCCGCACCAGCTCGGCCTGCAGCCGGGCGAATTCGGCGTCGATCGGCGCGCCCGTGGCGGCTGTGCCGCGGTCAGCAGACGCTGCAGACCCGGGATGTGGGGCCGGGCCGCACCCAAGCGCCAGCAGCGGCAGGATGATGGCAAGGAGGAAGCGCACGGACATCGACATCTGGACAATCGCAATCGCGACAGTTCAAGAGATCAGGTTGTCTTTGCTCCGCTTCCGTCTGTATTCATACCATATCATGCGCCATTATTCACCGATCGATTTTACCGGATCGGCTGGGGCTAGGGCCGCGTCGCCGCGGGCAGGACATAGCGCTCCAGCACGGTGCGGCCGAGTGCGTCCTGCTGGTCGGGCTGGTCGTAGAGGCCGGCGGTGACCACCACCAGCAGGTCGCGGTCCGGCACCAGGAACAGCCGCTGTCCGCCCCAGCCGACGCCGGCACTCCAGCGCAGATCCTGGCCGTCGACCTGTGAATGGCCGAGCCACCATTGGAAGCCGTAGTCGATCTCGTCCTCGGCCGCGATCTGCTTCGTCGTCGACTGCTCGATCCAGCCGGCCGGGACGATCTGCTTGCCCTGCCAGGCGCCGTGATCGAGCACCAGCCTGCCGATCTTGGCGATGTCGCGCGGCAGCAGCCGCAGGCCGGAGGCGGCGACCGGGTCGCCGTTCGGATAGCGCACCCATTCGACGTCGTCGATGCCCAGCGGCGCAAACAGCATCTCCCGCGCCATCACCTCGAGCGACCGGCCCGAGACCTGCTTCAGCACCGCCGACAGCAGCGCCGTCGATCCGCCGCTGTAGACCCAGCGCTCGCCCGGCATCGTGGCGAAGGGCTGCTCCAGCACGTAGCGGTATGGGTCCGGCGCGTCCGACATCAGCCGCTCGCTGTTGCGCGGGTCGCTGTAGGGCAGGTCCTCGCTCCAGGCCAGCCCACTCGACATGGTCAGCAGATGGCGCAGGGTGATGCGGTCCTTCTCCGGCGAGCCCAGGTCGGCGTATTGCGGCAGCAGCGACAGCACGGGCGCGTCGATGTCCTTGATCCAGCCATAGTCGACGGCAATGCCGACCAGCAGCGAGGTCACGCTCTTGGTGATCGAGCGCAGATCGTGCCGGGTCGCGGCGTCGTGCGGAATGCGGCCGAGCGGCTGGCCCCAGCGCTGGTCCTCGCCGGCGAAGTAGCGCTCATAGACCAGCTTTCCGTGCCGCACGACCAGCACGGCATGGGCGTTGCTTTCCTCCAGCGCCGGGCCGACGGCGCACAGCGTGGCGGGGTCGAAGCCCTCATCCGCCGGGGCGGCAACCGCCCAGCCATCGTCCAGCACCGCCGGTGCGCGGCAGTCCGGCGGCGCGCCGGCAGCCGCGGCGGGAGAGGTGAGGAGGGCGATCAGGGGCAGGGCACGGCGAAGCGGCATGGATGTCTCCGTCTGGGCGCGACCGGGTGCGCCATCGATCCGTAACAGGGCCGATCGGTAGCAGGGACGCCGGGCCGCCACTGTACCGGGATTGCTCGGCCGCCGAATCACCTCCGCCCCGCCACGGCTTCGCCGTAGAGCAGGATCGACCATGTCTCCAGGTTATCCTGGGGGAGAGATCATGCGCGTCTTGCTGAAGATCCTGTTGGCCGGCCTGCTGCTGGCCGTGGCCGCCTGCGTGTCGAACCGGCCTGCGGAACCTGTCGTGTCAGGGGTCGTGTCCCAGGAGATGTATCAGGCGGATGCCCTGGTTCCCGGCGGCGGGGTGAACCGGCTCGCGGCACCGCAGAGCCAAGCGTGGCCGGACAGCGGTGCCCGCATCGCGCCGGCCCCGGAGCCCCGGCTGGGCACGCGCTGGGGCGAGACCATCGCCTCGTCCATCCGCTTCGTCCATCTCGAGCGCCTGTGGCCGGACCGGCCGGAGGGGCAGGTGACGATCCGCTACGACGGACGCTGGGATGCGGCCGGCCCGCCCGCAGGCACGATCCAGATGCTGCCAGTCGCCTATGGCCGGATCGAGTGGGCGGTGCTCGACGCCCGAGGCCGGGCGATGCCGCTCACGCCGGGCCGTGGAGGCGACCTCCGCCTGCACGGCCGGAACGGCGACCTCTATCGGCTGAGCTTCAGCAATCGCGGCCGACAGACGGTCGAGATCGTGGCGACGGTGGACGGGCTCGACGTGCTCAGCGGCCAGCCCGGTACCATCGCCAACCGTGGCTATGTGGTGCGGCCGTACGAACTGCTGGTGATCGAGGGATTTCGCCAGAGCGAGGATGCGGTCGCGGCGTTCCGCTTCTCGTCGCCGGGCGCGGCCTATGCCGCCAACACCCCGCAGGGCGACCCGCGCAACATCGGGGTCATCGGCATGGCGGTGTTCACCCTGGACGACCCGGCCAATGCGGTCGGGCCGGCCGATGGCGCCCAGCCATTCCCCGCCGATGGCGCGCGCGACCCGCGCTTCGCCCCGCCGCCGACGCCGTGAGCCGCTTGCGTTATCTCTCATGATCGGGATAATTTCCCGATCATGAGAAATGAGATCGCCATCGTCGCCGAGCCGGTGGACGCCCGGCTCGCCGCCCGGCTTGCGGCCCTCAGGGCCGAACAGGGCTGGTCGCTGGACGTCCTGGCCGAGCGCAGCGGCGTCAGCCGGGCGACGCTGTCGCGGTTGGAGCGGGGGGAGACCAGCCCGACCGCCTCGCTGCTCGGCCGCCTCTGCACCGCCTATGGCCGCACCATGTCCGGCCTGATCGCGGAGATCGAGACCGAACCGGCGCAGCTGCTGCGCCGGGCCGAGCAGACGGGTTGGACCGACCCCGAAACCGGCTTCGCCCGCCGCAGCGTGTCGCCTCCGGCCGTAGGGCTGCGCGGAGAACTGGTCGAGGGCACGCTGCCGGCCGGCGCGGTCGTCAGCTACGACACGCCGCCGATCCACGGGATCGAGCAGCATGTCTGGATGCTGGAGGGCACGCTCGAGCTGATGGTGGACGACGTCGTCCACCGGCTTGGGCCGGGGGACTGCCTGCGCTACCGCCTGTTCGGCCCGACCCGCTTCGCATGCCCGGGACCGCGGCCCGCGCATTACCTCATCGCCCTGTGCAAGCCGTGAGCACCGCCATGCTGTCGACCGCAACCGATCCGGCTTCCCTGACCATCGCCGAGGTCCAGGCCGAGGACCTGCCCTTGGTTCTCGACGATCTCGCCGGCGTGCTCCACGCCTCTGTGCTGGACGGCGCCAGCGTCGGCTTCGTGCTGCCCTTTGCCATCGACGAGGCCCGCGGGTTCTGGCAGGGGCTGGAGCCGGCCTTCCGCAGCGGCGCCCGCCGTCTGCTGGTGGCGCGGCTGGAGGGGCGGGTGGTCGGCACGGTGCAGCTGGTTCTTGGCATGCCCGCCAACGGCATCCATCGCGCCGAGATCGCCAAGCTGCTGGTGCATCCCGCCGCGCGCCGCCGCGGCATCGCCCGGATGCTGATGGTGGCGGCGGAGGCGCTGGCCCGCCGGCACGACCGCAGCCTGCTGCTGCTCGACACCCGGCGCGGCGACAGCGCCGAGGGGCTCTATGAGAGCCTGGGGTTCCGCCTGTTCGGCATCGTGCCCGGCCACGCCCGCTCCACCACGGGCGTGCTGGAGGACACCAGCTACATGCTCAAGCAGCTGGCATAGGGCTATCCAGCTGGCGGCGCGCCTCGTCCTGCAGCCAGTCGCGGAAGCGCAGCACCACGGGCCGCGCTTCGCCCGGCTGCAGCAGGATGTGGTGGGCGGCCGGGCCGCGGATGATGTGCGGGAAGGGCTGCACCAGCTTGCCGTCGCGCAGCAGCGGCCCGAAGAACCGCGGCGAGAGCAGCGCCACGCCTGCGCCCTCGATGGCGGCCGAGGCGTCCAGCTCATGCGTCGGATAGTCGTCGGCGTAGAAGCGCAGGCCGGACGCTTCCGCGCCTGCCTCGTGGAACCAGCGTTGCCAACCGTCATGGGGCAGCAGCGGCAGGGCCGCCAGATCGGCGGGTGACGACAGCCCGACTGTGGCGGCCAGCGCCGGGCTCAGCATCGGCGTCGCCTCGACCGGCATCAGGGCGACGGCGTCGAACCCCGGCCAGTCGCCGGAGCCGGTCCGGATCGCGATGTCGAAGCGCTCTCCCGGCCGCAGCTCGGCGGAGACGTCGAGCCGGATCGGAACGGCGTCGGGCAGCGCATGATACCCGGCCAGCCGGGGCGTCAGCCAGCGCATGGCGAAGGTCGGGACGGCGGTCACGCACAGCGGATCGGCCGTATCCCGGCAGTTGTCGACCGCCGAGCGGATCACGCTCAGGGCCTGGGCCATCCGCCCCGCCAGCGCCACGCCGGCCTCGGTCGGGGTCACCTTCGGGCCGGAGCGGCGGAACAGCGTCACCTCGAGCTCGGCCTCGAGATCGCGGATCCGCAGGCTGACGGCGGCCGGGGTCACGCCGAGTTCGGCCGCCGCCCGGGTGAAGCTGCCATGGCGGACGCAGGCTTCGAGGAAGCGCAACGATTCCAGGGCCGGCAGGCGTTTCAACATGCACGATGTTAAGGACAGCTTGAGATGACTGACAAGATCGCTCGCTTTGGATCGGCAGGTTTCCCTGCGTTCAATGCGGCCTGTCCAATGACCGGAGGCCCCCATGACCGAGCTGAAATCGCGCCCCCTGTTCGCCCTTTCGATCGCCCTCCATCCGATCCACGAACTGGGGCCGACCCCGGCCGGTGAGCGCCGGGTCGTGCCCGTGTCGGGTGGACGGTTCGACGGCGAGCGGCTGGCCGGCGAGGTCCTGCCGCATGGCGGCTCGGACCTGCTGCTGACCCGCGCCGACGGCTCGTTCCAGCAGGATGTCCGGCTGACGCTCCGGACCCATGACGGGGCGCTGATCCTGATGACCTATCGCGGCGTGCGGCATGCCGCGCCCGAGGTGACCGACCGGATCGCTCGGGGCGAAGCCGTCGGGCCGTCCGAATACTACCTGCGGATCGCGCCCTTCTTCGAGACCGCCGCGCCGGCCTATGCCTGGCTGAACCGGATCGTGGCGGTCGGCGTCGGCGAACGCCGCCCGGGCGGTGCGGGCTATGAGGTCTTCGAGATCCTGTGAGGCCTTGCCGGGCGGTCCGGTCCGGCGCTAAAGGTCGTACATTATCTCGATGGAGAACCGGCCGATGGCGACCGCCCCAGCCCTGCCCGACGACCTGCTGATCGGCGCCGAGGACGAGGTGGCGATCCGCCAGGATCTGGTGCTGACCGCGCTGGGCAAGCGGCCGGCGGACACGCTGCTGCGGGTGGGCCGGCTGTTCGACGTCCACACCCGGACCTGGCGCGACGACCAGGAGATCGCGATCAAGGGCCGGCGCATCGCCTGGACCGGCCCGGCCGGGACCTTTCCGGGCGAGGCGGCGCAGCGCGTCGACAGATCCGGGCTGGCGGCCGTGCCCGGCTTCGGCGAGGTGCACAAGCACATCGAGAGCACGCATCTGACGCCGGAGTGGGAGGCGGCGCTGGTGCTGCCGCGCGGCAACACCTGGACCTGCGAGGCCAGCCACGAATTCTCCAATGTCGACGGCCCCAACAACCTCGCCTTCTGGTTCGAGGCCCGGCGCCTCGGTTCGCCGCTGAAGATCTTCCCGCTGCCGGGCTCGGCAGTGCCGCCGACCGCCTATGAATGGGGCGGCGGCTGGTACGGCTATGACGAGCAGAAGGGCTTCCTGAAGCAGAGCCTGATGGTCGCCGGCCTCGACGAGGTGATGGACTGGCCGGCGGTCTGGAACCCGGAGAACCCGTCCTATCCGCGCCTGTGGGGCATGATCCGCGCCACCTTCGAGCAGCGCGGCGTGGTCGAGGGCCATGGCGCCGGGCTGCGCGACACCGCCGCGATCAGCGCCTTCGCCGCCGCCGGCCTGGCCTCCGACCACGAAGCCTGGACGCCGGAGGAGGTGTGGGAGAAGCTGGCCCACGGCATCTTCGTCGAGCTGCGGCCCTATTCGATGCCCGAGGTCATCCCCTGGCTGATCGAAAAGGGCCTCGCCGACTGGTCGCAGCTGGCCTTCACCACCGACGACCGCAGCGTTTCCGACACGTTCAGGCTCGGCGCCACCGACCACAATGCCCGGCTGGCGATCCGGCACGGGCTGGCGCCGGAGACCGCGATCCAGTGCATCACCCTGAACCCGGCCCGGCACATGCGGCTGACGCCCTGGGTCGGCAGCCTGGCGCCGGGACGCTACGCCGATGTCGTGCTGCTGTCGGATGTCGCCGGCCTGGAGATCGCCGAGGTCTGGGCAGACGGCCAACCGGTCTCGGACGGCAAGCGCTACATCGGCCCGCAGCCGGCGATCGACTGGCCCGCCTGGGCGCGACAGACGGTCAACATCAAGCGCGACCTGACCGCGGCGGATTTCGCGCTGCCCGCGGTGCCGGGCCGCGACACCATGCAGGCGGCGCTGCTGCGCCCCTTCCATTGGGCCGATGGCTTCCTCACCGCCGAACTGCCGGTGCGCGACGGCGCGGTGCAGCGCGAGCCGGAGCGGAACATCACCAAATTCGCCATCATCGACCGCTTTTCCGGCGACGGGCGGGTGGCGAAGATGTTCTGGCTCGGCTGCGGCCCGCGCACGCCGGACACGGCCCTGGCCTGCTCGGTGGCGCATGACAAGCACAACATCTGGGCGGTCGGTTCGTCCGACGCGGCCATGGCGCTCGCGGTGAACACGCTCGTTGAACAGCAAGGCGGCTGGGCCCTGGTGCGCGACGGCGAGGTGCTGGCCACGGTGCGCTACGAGATCGGCGGGCTGATGAGCTGTCGGCCGCCAGAGGAGCTCCATGCCGAGATGCAGGCGCTCTACGCCGCGGCCGAGGGCATCGACTGGATGTACGAGCCGACCTTCCACCCGCGCTGGTTCCCGGGCTTCCCGGAGCGGCTGATCTTCGCCACCCTGACCTGTGCGCCCTGGCGCTGGGTGCTGGTGGCGCCCTGTGAGCAGGCGCCGCAGGGCTTCGTCAATGTGCAGAGCGGGGAGACCCACCCCGTCGTCTGGTAGGGGGACGCGCTTTCCGATCAATCCAATCCCGCGGCAGCAAAGACCGCGGGCGGAAGGGGGCTTCATGACCACATCCGAGCCGACGAGCCTGCCGGCGGCCAGTGGCGGCTGGCTGGACCGGCGCTTCAAGTTGTCGGAGCGCGGCAGTTCGCTGCCGCAGGAGGTGATCGCCGGCATCACCACCTTCGCGGCGATGGCCTACATCATCGCCGTCAACCCGGCGATCATGTCGGCCGCTGGGATGGATCGCGGCGACCTGGTGATCGCCACCGCGCTGGCCGCCATCTTCGGCAGCCTGATGATGGGGCTGACCGCCAACCTGCCGCTGGCGGTGGCGCCCGCCATGGGGTCCAACATCGTCTTCGCTTATGTCATGGTGAAGCAGATGGGCATCCCCTGGCAGGGGGCGCTGGCCATGGTCGCCGTCACCGGCGTGATATTCCTGGCCCTCAGCCTGTCGAAGCTGCGCGAGAAGGTGGCGAAGGAGGTGCCGGACGCGCTGAAGATCGGCATTCAGGCCGCGGTCGGCACGCTGATCGTGTTCATCGGCCTGCGCGGCGCCGGCTTCATCGTCGCCAACCCCAACACCTATGTGGCGATGGGGTCGCTGGCCAGCCCGCCGGTGCTGCTGACCCTGGCCGGCATCCTGGTCACGCCGGTGCTGGTCGCGCGCAAGGTGCCGGGCGCCCTGATCCTGTCGATCGCCGTCCTCACCGTGATCGGCCTGTTCGTGCCGCTCAAGGACGACGGCACCATGGTGACGACGCTGCCCTCGGCCTTCTTCGCCCTGCCGAAATGGCCGGCCAGCACCTTCCTGGCGCTCGACTTCAGCTACCTGGTCTCGCATTTCCTGGTGACGCTGCCGCTGCTGTTCTACTTCCTGTGCGGCGAGTTCTTCAGCACGCTGGCGACGCTGATCGGGGTCACCGGCGCGGCCAACCTGCGCAAACCGGACGGGTCGATCCCCAACGCCACCGCCGCCTTCGCGACCGATGCGACGGCGACCATCGTCGGGCCGCTCCTCGGCACTTCGGTCGTCACCGCCTTCATCGAATCCGTCACCGGGGTGCAGGCCGGCGGCCGCACCGGCCTGACCTCGATCGTGGTCGCGGTCGGCTTCTTCCTGGCGCTGTTCATCTGGCCGGTCTTCGTCATCATCCCGGCCCAGGCCACCGCGCCGGCGCTGGTGGTGGTCGGCATCTTCATGCTGCAGGGGCTGGCGCGGATCGACATGGGCGACCTCGCCAACGCCGTGCCGGTGGTGCTGATGCTGCTGGTCACGGTGCTGAGCAACAACCTGATCAACGGCATGGCGATCGGCACCTTCGCCTACATCCTGCTGTGCCTGGCGCTTGGCCGCAGCAAGGCCGTCACCCCCGTGGTCTGGGGCCTGGGCGTGATCTTCGTGCTGTATTTCGTGGTCACCAGCCGGCTGATGTGACGCCGGAAGATCCGGGGGATCCAGCCGGATCCCCCGGATTCCTTGGTGCGGCTACAGCGGCCCGCGCTCCCACGGGCCGGTGATCGCCATGGTGATGCCAGGGGTCTGGATGTTGACGAACAGGGTCCGGCCCTCCGGGCTCCAGCAGGCGCCGGCGAACTCGCTGGCGCGGTAGTCGCCCTCGGCGATGGTCTTGCCGGCGTCGGCGATCTGGCCGGCGGTCAGCTCGGCATTGTTCTTCAAGAGGTAGAACGGCGCGCCCTGGCGGGTCAGCGCGACCAGCCGGGTGCCCGGGCCGTAATTGTCCGGGCTGCCAGCCGGCGCCGCGTCTGGGTCCTCGCACAGCACCACGCCGCCGCGCGGGCTGACGGTGACGTTGTCCGGGTTGTGCGCCGCGATCTGGCCGTCGCTGACGAACAGCGCCCGCAGCCGCTGGGTCAACAGGTCCAGCACCCAGACCGCGCCGTAGCCGCGCCCGAGCCGGCCGCTCGGCTCCCTGCCCGTGCTGGTGTCGACGATGAACATGCGGCCGTCGGCGTAGAAGATGCCTTCACCGCGGCTCATCCGCAGCCCGCCCTCGGCCCAGCTCTGCGCGAAGGGGCCGCTCAGCGTTTCGCCGACCCCGATGTCCGGGAAGCCGATCGGCGCGGTGACCGCGTCCATGTCCGGCTGCTCGATGTCGATCCACTCCAACTGGTACTCGTCGCCGACATGGGCGACCACCAGGTCGGCATTGGGTCGGCGGCGGACGCGGGCCGCCTGCAGCCGCCCGCCATGGTCGAGCGCGCCGTGCCGGCCCGAGCGGTCATCGGGGATGAAGCGGTACAGCCCCGACTTGTTGCGGTCGTCCTCGGTCAGGTAGATGACGCCGGTGCGGGGATCCACCGCCACCGCCTCGTGGCTGAAGCGACCCATCGCCACCAGCGGGCGGCCGGTGGTGCGCTCGGCCTCCGGATGCACCTCGAACACATAGCCGTGGCGGCGGCCTGCCGTCGACTTGGCGTTGGTCTTGACCTCCTCGCAGCTCAACCAGGTGCCCCAGGGCGTGCGGCCGCCGGCGCAGTTCTGCGTGGTGCCGGCCAGGCTGGCTTCCGCCGACACCCAGCGCCCGTTGCGGAAGCGCAGCGTGGTGGTGCCGCCGCCGGCGCGCGAGCCGCTGGTGTCGATCGTGCCGGTGTCGTAGGTGCCGGGCGCGGTCATCGACGTGGGCGCGGCGCTGATCTCGTGGTTGCGGACCAGGATCAGCTCGTCCTCACGGCCACGCCCACGCCCACGCCCATGCCCATGGCCGAAACCGAAGTCGAACCAGCGGCCGCCCTTGCCGTGCATCACCGCCATGCCGTCATGCTTGGCCGGCACCGGCTGGCCGTCGGCCATGCGGTCGCCGGTCCAGGAGAAGGAGCTGTAGCGGAAGCCCGGCGGCAACAGCAGCAGCGGCAGGCCGGTGCTCTCGTCGGCGGTCGGGGCAAGGGGGCCGTAGGGGCTGCGGACCGGGGCGGTCCAGTTCTCGCCGGTGGCGGCGGCCTGGGCCTGGCGCTGGGACAGGGCGCCCAGGCTGCCGATGGCGCCGAGGGCGAGGGCGGCGCCACCGCCCTGGAGGGCGAGGCGGCGGGAGGGGGTGAGGGACATGGTTGCGGCTCCTGCTGGCTGTCCGTCGACCTGGGCAGTCCGGGCCGCGTCGATCCGCGAACGCCTCAGGCGCAGAATGGCCTTTCCCAAGTCAATGGAATCACTGACCGGGACAGTCATACAGAGCGAATAATGAATTTTTGTTAAGGAGACGCGGCTTCCGAGAGGAAATATCGACGAGTCTCATGTTTTCTTGGTTTCATTGCAGTAATGTTAAGTAAAGGATTCGAATATAAAATTATACTAATTCTTTGATATTTACGTCAATTCGGGCTGCCTCAGTGCAGCGCCGAGGCCGGCCCGACAATCATCCCATCCGCGGACGGCCGGCGGCGGTGGCGGTGATGATGCTCTCGACGAACATGTCCAGGCCGCCGGCCATCGCCACCACCCGGTCGGCCCGCGCCACGGTCACCGCCACATCCTGGCCGCCGGCCTCGCGGGCCAGGGTCTCGGCATGGCCGCGCGCCTCGGCCTCGGCATGGGCGGCCGCGTCCTCCAGGCTGTCGAAGGTGCGGATGCCGCCGGCGGCATGGACGCGGAAGCGGCCCTCCTCCGGCGCGGTGATGGTGACCGTCACGGCCTGCAGCACGCCGCTGGCCACGGCACCGATGGCGTTGGTGACGCCGGCATGCTCCGGCACCACGCTTTCGGTGCCCAGGCGACGCGCGATCTCCGGATAATAGGTCGCGGCCGAGGCGCCGATCCCGACCAGCGGCAGGCCGAGGGTGAGGGCAGGGCGCAGCAGCGCGGATGCGGCGGCCCACCCCGACCCTGGGCCCGCCACGGCGCGGCGCGGCAGCAGGCCGCGCGCCTCCCGCGCCGGGTCGGCCACGCCGTCCCGCGCCAGCGCCGCCTCGACCAGCGCCAGCGCGCTGTCGGCGGTCAGCCGCTCCAGCACCGACCGGGCGAAGGCCTCGCCATCCCTCGGCGCGGCCCAGCCGGGTTCGGCCGGGCGCTTGGCCCACAAGGCGGCGCCCAGCAGGGCCGCGTCGCGTGACCAGCCGTCATGCAGCCCCAGCACATGGGCAGCATCGGTCGGGGTGAAGCCGGACAGGATCACCAGCCCGCGCGCCACCAGCCGCTCCAGCGGCCGGTCCAGCAGGTGGCTGGTCAGCACCGATTCCAGCGGCTGCGGCCCGTCGGCCAGTGCCTCCCAGATCCGCCGCTCCGGCGCCGACAGGGTGTCGGCCTCGGTGTCCAGCGCGCGCAGGCGCAGGGCGAAGCGGCCGTCCAGGCTGGTCCATTCGCCACGCTCGGCCTGGCGCCGCAGCGCCGTCAGCATCTCGGGATGCTGGTGCACCAGCAGGCTCAGCGGCACCGACCGGCGCGGCCCGACGGCCAAGCCGAAGCTCGGCTCGATCCGCACCTCGCTGTCGCCGCCCAGGCCGAAGGTGCGGATCTCCACCGCCTCGACCATGGTGCGCCAGCCGCCGACCTGGGCGCCCTCGCGGTTCAGCAGCGGACGGCCGTCCTTCAGGATGGCGATGTCGGTGGTGGTGCCGCCGATGTCCGAGACGAAGCAGTCCTCGCGCCCGGTCAGCCAGCGGGCGCCGACCACGCTGGCGGCCGGGCCGGACAGCACGGTCTCGACCGGCCGGGCCAAGGCGAAGCGGTCGGCGATCAGCGATCCGTCGCCCTTCACCACCATCAGCGGCGCCGCGATGCCGCGGGCATCCAGCCGGCCGCGCACCGCCCGGATCAGCGATGCGGTCAGCGGGATCAGCCGGGCGTTCAGCAGCGCGGTCAGCGCCCGGCGCGGCGCGTCGAGGCCGGAGGTCAGCTCATGGCCGCAGGTCACCGGCTTGCCGGTCAGGTCGCGGACCAGGTCGCGCACCGCCTGCTCATGCGCCGGGTTGCGCACCGCGAAATAGCCGGCGACGGCGAAGGCGGTGACGGCGGGCGCGTGCCGCAGGATGGCCGCGCGCACGGCCTCGAGGTCCAGCGGCGCCTGCTCCTCGCCCGACGGGCGGTGGCCGCCGGCGATCGCCACCACCGGGTCGGCGCCCAGTGCCTCGCGCAGCCCGGCCCGGTCCAGCGCCGCCTCGGGATAGCCGATCAGGATCAGGCAGGCCGGGTTGCCCTGGCCCTCGACCACGGCGTTGGTGGCCAGGGTGGTCGACAGTCCGACGAAGCCGATCTCGGCGGGGTGCTGCTCCAGCACCGCGTCGATCGCCGCGCCGATGCCCAGCGCCAGGTCGTGCTTGGTGGTCAGCCGCTTGGCCGCGGCCAGCACGCCGCGGTCGGGGTCGAACAGGACCGCGTCGGTGAAGGTCCCGCCGGTGTCGATGCCGAGAGAAATGGACAAGGCGATCCCTCTGGAAATGCAGGTTCGGATTAGGCCAGGAGGCTCGCCGACGGCAAGAGCGAAGGCGCAGCCCGGTCATGCAGTTGGGGCTGCGTTTCGCCGCGTTGACCTCCTCGCGCCGGCCGGCGAAGGTGCCGGCTTCCGGGGGAGGGCGAGGCATCGTGGCATCGGACGACGACGACAAGGATGTGCCACGCAACTGGCGCCGGCGGCTGTTCCCGGCCGTGCCCATGGCGGTCGTCTACGCGCTGGTGCTGTGCCTGCTGGCGGAGGCTATCGACTGGGAGGTCGGCGGCGGCGGCGCGATGATGCTGGTGGTCGCCTTCCTGTTCGGCGTGCCGGCGGCGGCGACCAGCGTGGCGGTGATGATCGCCGATCCCAGGGGGCAGATGCGGGGCGGCCGCCATGCGCTGATCGGCTTCTACGTCACCTCGGTCTTCCTGTTCGCCGCCGTGGTGCTGCTGCGCGAGGGCGGGATCTGCGTGATCATGGCCGCGCCCCTGTTCTACCTGGCGTCGATCGTCGGGGGGCTGATCACCGGGCTGCTGCTGCGCCGCACCCGCGGGCGGGCGACCGCCCTGGTCCTGGTGCTGGCGCCGGTGCTCGGCATGCCGCTTGAGGCCGGGACGTCGTATCCCGAGCGCACCGGGTCGGTGATCACGGTGGTCGAGATCGCGGCGCCGCCCGAGGCGGTGTGGCGCAACACCGTCGCCATCCCCGACATCCGGCCGCGGGAGCTGAGCTGGACCTTCAGCCACGCCATCGTCGGCGTGCCGCGGCCGGAGGATGCGCGGCTGGAGGGCGAGGGCGTCGGCGCCGTGCGCTATCTGCACTGGGGCGGCGGCATCCATTTCCAGGAATGGATCACCGCCTGGGACCTCAATCGGTCGCTGGCCTGGACCTTCCATTTCGCGCCGGATTCGATCCCGGCCGCGGTCGAGGGCCATATCCGGGTGAACAGCCCCTATCTCAAGCTGACCGGCGGGCACTACACGCTCGACCCGCTGCCGGGCGGCCGTACCCGGCTGACGCTGCAGACCGACTACTGGATCGCCACCCCGATCAACGCCTATTGCGCCTGGTGGGGCGACGTCTTCCTGACCGACTTCCACCGCATCGTGCTGGGCGTGATCAAGGAGCGGTCGGAGCGCGCGGCCAGCCTATGACGGGGCGCCGGCGACCAGCCTTTCCGCATCGTCGAGATCGGCGTCGAAATCCACCAGGTCGTATCCGACATCATCCGCATCGTCGGCCTCGAACGCGGCGCCCGGCATGTCGACCAGCAGCGACAGCAGCTGGCCGGCGGCGGCGATCCGGTCGATCCCGTCCCCCGACGTCGGATTGCGGCTGACCGTCAGGCACTGCAGGATCTGGCGCAGCACCCAGCGCTCCTGCGCCGGCGGCACGTCGCTGTCGGCCCAGGTTTCGCGGACGTACCGCAGTTTGCCCAGGATGTCATAGGCATCCTGCCGCAGGGAGAGGATGGCATCCATCTGCCCGATCGGCGACTCAAGGATGGCGGTCTCAGGCGCCGCCGCCGGCAGATTTATGTAATTGATGAATTGGCTGAATGACATGGTACACCCCTGATCCGGCAGGTGTCTTGTGATAATGACTATATACCTACAAACTACGGCATTTTATCCAATTTGCAAATGATCCAATTGGGGTAGGGTTGGACGATTCGGGTGAAGGGCCGGCTCAGCCGCCCTTCACGGCCCCCGAGGTCAGCCCGGCGACGATCTGCTTCTGGGCGACGATGGTCAGCACCAGCACCGGCAGGATCACCACCAGCGCCGCGGCCGAGAGCGGGCCCCAGCTGACCTGCTCGAAGGTCAGCGAGTTGTAGACCGCGACCGGCAGGGTGCGGGTGGTGCGCCCGGCCAGCACGATGCCGAAGACGAAGTTGTTCCAGGAGAAGATGAAGGCCAGCAGCATCGCCACGGTCAGGCCCGGCCGGGTCAGCGGCAGCACGACATGGCGGAACACCTGCCAGCGGTTGGCACCGTCGATCCGCCCGGCCTCCTCCAGCTCGATCGGCAGGGCCTCGAAGTAGCTGATCAGGACCCAGATCACGATCGGCAGGGTGATCACCAGATGGGTGATGATCTGCGGCCACAGCGTGCCCATCAGCCCCAGCCAGCGGAACATCAGGAACAGCGGGATCAGGTAGCTGAGGCCCGGCGTCATCCGCGCGATCATGACGACGACGGACAGCTTGGTGGCCTTGGCCCGGGCGATGCCGTAGGCGGCCGGGGCGCCGATCACCAGGCCGATCAGCGTGGCGCTGCCGGTGACGATCAGGCTGTTGATGAAGTAGCGGCCGAAGGAGTTCTCGGCGAAGACCTGGGCGTAGTTGCTCCAGGCCAGGGTGGTCGGGATCAGCACCGGCGGATAGCTGATGTTGTCGACCTCCGGCTTCAGCGACAGCGACAGCATCCACAGAAAGAACAGCAGCGCCGGCGACACGATCACCAGCACGGTGAAATACAGGGCGGCGCGGCGCAGGATCTTCGAGAGGGGGCGGGACATGATCTGGGGCCTCCTCAGGTGGCCGCAAGCTTGGCGCGCTGGCGCAGCCACAGCAGCGCCAGGGACATGGCGACGACGATGCCGAAGAACACCACCGCGATCGCCGAGCCGTAGCCGATGTCGTAGAAGCTGAAGGCCTGGGTGTAGAGGTAGATGTTGATCGTCTCCGACGCCGTGCCCGGGCCGCCCTGGGTGATGGCGTAGATGATGTCGAAGCTCTTCAGCGCGTCGATCGAGCGGATGATCACCGCCACCATCAGGAAGGGCGAGATCATCGGCAGGGTCAGGTAGCGAAACTGCTGCAGCCAGCTGGCGCCGTCGATCTGGGCGCTCTCATAGGGCTCCGTCGGCAGGGCGGACAGGCCGCCGAGCACGATCAGCATCACCAGCGGCGTCCACTGCCAGGTCTCGACCAGCACCAGCGACGGGATCACCGTGGCCTGGTCGAACACCCAGAGCGAAGGCGGCAGCCCGACCAGGCTGAGCAGGTAGTTCAGCACGCCGAGCTGCGGGTGGAACATCATGGTCCAGACCAGGGCGATGGCGACCGGGGTTGCCATCATCGGCATGATCACGATGCCGCGGGCCAGGCCGCGCAGCGGGAAGCGCTCGTTGAACACCAGCGCCGCCGCCAGCCCGAGGACCAGCGGCAGCAGCACCGACAGGACGGTGTACAGCAGGGTGTGCCACACCGCCTCGCCGAAGCGGGCATCGGCGAATAGGCGGGCATAGTTGTCGAGGCCGATGAAGCCGCCGGCGCCGGTGGCCTGCCAGTCATGCAGGCTGACCCAGCCGGTGAAGGCCCAGGGGAAGATGATCACCGCCCCGACCACCACCACCGCCGGCAGGATGAAGGGCAGGTAGGTGCGCAGGGTCGGCGCGACGGCATTCGGCCGCCGCGCCCGCACGCGTTGTCTCCGTCCCACCTCGGCGTCGGCAGCGGTCATCGGCTCAGGCCTCGCTCTTGGCCAGGATCGGCTTGAACTGCTCGGTCGCCTTGGCCAGCTCGGCCGCCGGGTCGGCCCCGCCGGCGATGTTGGTCAGGGCAATGCCGAAGATGTCGCGGAACTCGGTGACCGGCACGATCACCGGCAGGCCGAGCTTGCTGACCTTGGACGAGCCGACGACGGCGTCGATCCAATCGGCCGGCAGGGTCACGCCCTTGCGCACCTCGGCATCGTCCAGGATCGAGGTGCGGAACGGCACGCCCGAGCCGCTTTGCAGCAGGTCGGCCTGCACCGTGCGGGATACCGCCCATTGGCAGAACAGGAACGCGGCCTCCTTGTTCTCGCTGGCCGCGGCCACGCCGATGCCGTCGCCGAAGGTGGCGGAGGCCTGGTCCTTCGGGCCTTTCGGCATGACGCCGTAGCCGGTCTTGCCGACCACGCGCGACAGCTTCGGGTCCTCCAGCGGCTTGGCGAAACCGACGCCGTCCAGCCACATGCCGACCTTGCCCTGCAGGAAGGCCGACTGGCACTCGTTCCAGTTGAAGCCGGCGACGCCGGGAGGGGCCGCCTTCGTCAGCAGGCGCTGATACAGCTTTGCTGCCTCGAGCGCGCCGTCGGAGGTGGTGGCCAGGCTGCGGTCCGCGGCGAGCGGGGCGACGCCGTTGCCGAGCATGAACGAGGTCCAGACCGGGACATTGGCGTTCTTCATGCCGCGGGCGACGAAGCCGTAGGTGCCGGCGGCCGGGTCGGTCAGCGCCTCGGCGGCGGACACCAGCTCCTCGAAGCTAGCCGGGTATTTCAGCCCCTTGGCCGCGAACAGCTCCTTGTTCCAGTAGATGATCCAGTAGTCGACGCTGAGCGGCAGGCTGCCGATGGCGCCGTTATCGGCGGTGGCGTAGGCCAGGCCGGCGCTGGAGAAGTCGGTCAGGCTGACGGCCGGATCGGCCAGGGCCGGGTCGGCCAGGAACGGCCGCAGGTCGGCCAGCCAGCCGCCCTTCTCGAACATCCGCTTCTGCACATGGTAGCTGAGATGGATGACGTCGAAGCTCGGCGCGCCGCTGTTGAACTCGATCACCGCCTTCTGCCGCTGCTGCTGCTCCGGCGTCTGCTCCAGCCCGACATCGATGCCGGTCAGGTCGGTGAATTCCTTGAGGTTCCGGGCGATGGTCTCGCTGCGCGGGCTCTTGACCAGGTTCACCTCGATGTGGGTGCCGGCATACTTCTTCCAGTCCGGCGCGGCGAAGGCCGGACGGATCCGGGGCAGGGCGGCCGCGGCGGCGAAGGCCGCGGTGCCGGCCAGCAGCGACCGGCGGCTGAGGGGTGACGAGAACGCCATGGTGTGATCCTCCCTGGATCTGATTGCGCCGGGCTTCCTGCCCGGCGGTTCCGATGCGCCTACGCTATAGCCCGAGGGCGCGGTTGCGGGCATTGGCGATGTGCGCGGCGATGGCCTCCGCCGCCCGGGCCGGGTCGCGGCTTTCGATCGCGTCGAGGATGCCGAGATGCTCCCGCATCACCGGCACCACCAGCCCGGCGATGCCGACCAGCTCGCGCCGGATCAGCCGGATCTTGATCGAGTTGACGCGATAGGCCTTGGAGATGATCTCGTTGCCCAGCGCGTCGATGATGGTGTCGTGCAGCCCCCAGTCCGTCGCCTGGGCGGCGTCCACCACCTCCGGCGTCGTGCCCTCGCGCTGCGCCCGGGCGATGATCTCCTCGTGCTGCGCCCGCAGCGCCGCCAGCGTCGAATCCGGCGCCGTCCGGGTGAAGGCGGCGGTCGCCTCCTTCTCCAGGAACAGGCGGAACTGGTAGGCGTCGCGGATCATGGTCAGGTCGATGTGCATGATCTGCATGCCGCGCTGCGGCACGGTCTTGATCAGGCCCTCGGCCTCCAGCCGCGGCACCAGCTCGCGGATCGCGCCAAGCGGCATCTGGGTCAGCTCCACCAGCTCGCGCTGCGAGATGAACTGCCCGGCGTGCAGGCTGTTGGCAAGGAGATGCTGCGTGAAGCTGTCATACGCCTTCTCGCGCAGCTTCAGCGGTTCGCGCTCCTCCGCCAGCCCGCTCATCCGGCGGCCGCCCGGTCGGTGAACAGGCCGTCCGCCACCGCGCCGAGCCGTGCCGCGGCGTCGGCCGACAGCGGCACCAGCGGCGACCGCACCGCCAGCCAGGCCGGGTCGCCGCTGCGATGGGCGACCAGGGCCTTGACCGCCGGGATCACCGGATGGGCCAGCACCGCGTCGACCAGCCGCCGGATGCGGTCGTCGTCGCGCCCGTCCTGCACCATCGGCAGCATCGCCTGCGGATAGGCGTTGGCGAGGCCGGAGATCGCACCCTGGCCGCCGAGCCGGACGCCGGCGGCGAGGCAGCGCTCGTCGCCGATCAGGATGGCGAGGTCGCGATGCGCCGCCAGCAGCTGTTCGGCATAGGCCCAGTCGCCGGAGGAGTCCTTCACGCCGCGGATCACCTCGGGGAAGGCGGCGCGCAGCCGGCCGATCAGCTCGATAGACAGCGGCACCTGGGTGACCGACGGGATGTGATAGAGGATGACGTCGCGCGCGGCGCCGCCCAGCAGTTCGAACACCCGGGCGAACCAGGCGAACAGCCCGTCGTCGCTGACGCCCTTGAAGTAGAAGGGCGGCGGCAGCAGCACCGCGTCGGCACCGAAATCGAGGGCCAGGCGCGCCTGCACCGCCGCATCCTCGGCCGAGGAGGCGGAGACTCCGCCGACCACCTGCCGCCCGTCGATGCCGACCGCGGCGAAGGCGCCGAACAGCTGCTCGCGGTCGGACAGCGAAAACGAGGCACCCTCGCCGGTGGTGCCGAAGGCGGTGACGGTGCGGCAGCCATGCGCCAGGCACCAGCGGGCATGCGCCACCAGGCGCAGGAGATCGACCACCCCGTCCGGCCGGAACGGGACGGTCAGGGCCGCGGACAGGCCGAAACGCTCGCGAGGTTGGGGCACTTTCGCTTCCTGCGGCTGCCGCGCGGCGATCGCGCGGTCAAGTTGCTGTAACTGACATGTCAGTCGTACCGCACGACGTTGCCCGTCGTCAACATGTCGAACAAAAACGACTGAAAGTTGGTCAGCGTGCCGTGGCGGCGGCCAGGTCCGGCAGCGCCGCCCGCAGGCGGGCGATGTGCTCCGGCCCGATGCCGCAGCAGCCGCCGACCAGCGAGGCGCCCAGCCCGGCCCAGCGCCGGATCCAGCCGAGATAGCTGTCGGGATCCAGGTCGGCCCGCAGGTCCGACAGGCCGTCATTGGCGGCGGCATCCTCCGGCTGGGGCGGGAAGGCATTGGCATAGACGCCGATCCGGGCCGCCGAGCCGGCGTTGCCGACGACGCGGACTGCGGCGGCGATGGCATCGCCCATCGCCTCGGGCTGGCTGCAGTTGAACAGCACGGCCGCCGCGCCGAGATCCAGCGCCGCCCGAACCGCTGCCGCGGCCGGTTCCCCGGACCGCAGGCGCGGCGCGCCGGGCTCGGGGCGCTCGTCCTCGATGGTGTAGGAGATCCAGAGCGGCTTGCCGTGCCCGGCCACGGCGGCCGCCGCGGCGGCCGCCTCGCCGATCGAGCTCTGCGTCTCGGCCAGCCAGAGATCGACATGCGGCGCCAGCCCAGCGACCAGGATCTCTGCGATCTCCGGCGCGCGCTCGGGCTGGAACAGGTCCGGGCGATAGGACCCGAACAGCGGCGGCAGCGATCCCGCCACGCGCACCCGGGCCGGCGCCCCCGCCGCGGCCCGGCGGGCCAGCCGGCCGGACAGGTCGGCCAGATCCAGGCCCCGGGCGGCGAAGCGGTCCTCGCCGATGTGGAAGGGCACCAGCGCATAGCTGTTGGTGGTGATCACCTCCGCCCCGGCGGCGATGAAGGCCTCATGCGCCGCCTGCACCGTCTCCGGCGCCTCCATCAGCGCCAGCGCCGACCATTCCGGCTGCCGGAACGGGGCCCCCATCCGGGCCAGCTGCCGCCCCATGCCGCCATCCAGCAGCGTCACCCCGAGTCCTGACATGTCGAATCCTTCGAATCCGCAACCGGCATGCTTGTACCCGGAATCCGCGACGCCGCGGGATTACCGCGGTGGCCGCGCGCCCTGCTGCTCCGCCTGAACCAGGCCCATGCCGATGGCGAGCCACACCAGATGGGCGTCGGTGCGGGCGCCGACCTTGGCCTTGATCTGATAATGGTAGTTGCGGACCGTCTTGAGGCTGAGATGCAACGAGGCCGAGATCTCCTCGTCCGACCAGCCCGAGGCGACGAGGCGGAGGATCTCGGTCTCGCGCGGGCTGAGCTCGTCCAGCAGGGAGCTCGGGCGGGCAAGGCGTTCGGCGGCGATCTCCCGGGCCACGTCGTCGCTCATGGCCCGGCCGCCCCGGGCGACGACCGCGATGGAGCTGACCAGCTCGGCGGCGTCGCTGCCCTTGGTGACGTAGCCGGCAGCGCCCGCCTCGAACGCTTTCAGGGCGAAGCCGGCGCCGCTGTGCATGGTGAAGATCAGGATGCGTGCGTCGCGGTCCCATTGCCGGATGTGACGCAGCGCCTCGATCCCGCCGATTCCGGGCAGCGAGAGGTCCATCACCACCACGTCGGGCCTGGACCTCTGATAGGCCTGGTAGGCGGACGTGGCGTCATGGGCCTCCGCCACGACCTTGTAGCCCGGGGTCCGCTCCAGCAGCCGGCGATAGCCCTCCCGCACCACGGGGTGGTCGTCGACCAGCAGGATGGTCAGCTCGGTCATGCCGGGGCCGACGCCTCGCGGGTGGGCATCAGGGGGATCAGGGCGGCAACGCGCACGCCCCACCGTGCCTGGCTGATCGACAGGCTGCCGCCCAGCGCCGTGACCCGCTCACGGATGCCGAGGATGCCGTAGCCCGGGGCCCAGCCCAGCCGGGACAGGGTGCCGCCGCCATCATCCTCGACACTGACCGCGACGGCGTCGCGTCCTTCCGCATCCACACGCTGCACCTGCAGGCGGACATCGCGCGGCTTGCCGTGGCGGGCGGCGTTGGTCAGGCATTCCTGGGCGATGCGGTAGATGCTCAGGCTGGTCGCCTCGGGCAGCCCGGCGAGGTTGCCGACGATGTCGAGATGGAAGGCCGCCTGTCGGTCCTTCTGCGCGTTCCACCCGGCGACGAGCTGGGCCAGGCTGGCCTCCAGGCCGAGTTCCTCGACCTCCTGCGAGCGCAGCCGGGCCAGGGCGCCGCGCAGCGTCGCCGTCATCCGCTTGCTGGTCTCGCGGATCGAGCGCGCGTCCTTGGCGAGGTCGGGGCGGTCCGCCGCCTCCAGCTCGATCACCGTGGCCAGGGCGCCGACCGCGGCGAGGCACTGGCCGAACTCGTCATGCAGATCCCGCGCCAGCGCCCGGCGCTCCTCCTCCTGCACCTGGAACAGGCGGTTGGTCAGCGCCATGCGCTGCGCCGTCGTCTCCGCCAGGCGGGAGGTCAGGTCGTTCACCGCGCGGGAGATCCGGTCGAACTCCGCCGTGCGATAGCCGGGCAGACGATAGCTGTAGTCGCCGCGCTCCAGCCGCCGCAGGCCGGCGACGATGGTCCGGGCCGGCATCAGCGATTGCCCGATGACCGCGGCGGCCAGGACGCCGATCCCGGCGGCGAGCAGCGCCGCGACGCTGAGCACGACATCGGTGCGCTGCCAGGCCTGGCGCACCGCGGCGCCGCGATCCGGTTCGGCGGCAACCACCCCGGCCATCGGCTGCCGCGCCGTCAGGGGCCGCTCGACCCGCGCATAGGCGCCGAAGACATGGTCGTAGAAGGCCTGGAACCAGGCCGGTGCCGGGTCGCTGATCGTCTCCAGCTGGCTGCACAGGCGCCGCGGCGCTTCGTTGCCGGGAGTGACGGTGATGCAGACGCCCGGCGAGATGACCTTCATGGTCGCCATCGTTTCCCAGTCCGGGATGGGCACCAGATGCTCCCGGCTGAGCCCGCCGCGCCACAGCAGTTCGCGCCAGTAGAGCGTCTCCAGCGTGTTGGCGACCCGGTCGGCGGATGCCGACGCCTCCTTCTCGATGGCGCGATGGGTGTCGATCAGCACCCAGCCGACGGCACAGGCCAGGCAGACCAGAACGACGCCGGCGAGACGCAAGACGAGATGAACGAATAGGTTCATTTTTCGCTCTCGCCCGAATGGATCTTGCTCATACTGGTCATTCCGCTCCCCGGCTGGCAAGCGCGGAGGCACCTTGCGGCGCGGCTCGGGCATATTGCCCAAGGCGGTTCGGGATCGATGCCCAGGCCCTTTGCCTTGCCGATCGATAGGCTCCGGATGTCGTCCATGAGCCGCCGGGGCCTATCCGCATGAGCGAGCGCACATTCGAACTGCCCGGGCGCGATCCGCTGCTGCCCTGGCTGATCTTCACCGGCGTCAGTCTCTTCGCGTTCGTCCTGCTGTGGTATTTCGGCCTGATCGGGCGGATGGTCGCCAGCGACCGGACCTATATCTCGTCGATCATCGGGCTGCTCTATGTCGCCAGCAGCCTGCATTGCCTGTGGCGCATCCTGATCATCTCGCGGGAAGGCGACGCCGCCCTCAGGACGGCCCGGGCCATCGCCCGGAACGGCGGCCCCATCGGCAACGCCGAGGGAGACGGCCGGCCAGCTGGCCTGGTCGCGGTCCACATCCGCGATCTCGTCACCAAGGCCGCGCTGCAGGGCGCCGAGCGCCTCGACCAGACGCTGCTCCTGCGCGTCCTCGCCGGCCGGTTGCGCGGTTCGAACCCGTTCGGCGCCTTCGCCAGCGACACGCTGATGAAGCTCGGCCTGCTGGGCACGATCATCGGCTTCATCATGATGCTGGCGCCGATCGCCGGGCTGGACACCGAGAACCGGGAGGCGGTCCGGTCGTCGATGTCGCTGATGAGCGACGGCATGGCGGTCGCCATGTACACGACGCTGGTCGGCCTGGCGGGCTCCATCCTGCTCAAGGTCCAGTACGCGCTGCTGGACAGCGCCACGGCGAAGATCTTCGCCTTCGCGGTCGACCTCACCGAAGTCCATGTGGTCTCGGCGCTCGAAAGCCGGGCGCCCGCGGAATGATCGACGACTTTGACCTCCTGCCGCGCGACGAGCCCTTCGACCCGTTCAGCGTGGTGCTGTTCAAGGCGCTGCAGGTTCTCGCCTTCCTGTTCTTCGTCGCGCTGCTGATCGTGGCGCCGGAAGCGAAGGAGGGGAAGGTCGACAGCAAGGCCGAGTTCCTCATCAGCGTGGACTGGCCGGACAACCATCCCGACGACATCGACACCTTCGTCCAGGATCCGATCGGCAATGTCGTCTGGTTCCGCCGGCGCGAGGCCGGCTTCATGGTGCTGGACCGCGACGACCGCGGCGGCCTCAACGACTTCGTCCTGGTCAACGGCCAGAAGGTGCTGACGGCGACCCGGGAGGAGCTGGTCAGCCTGCGCGGCGTGGTGGCCGGCGAGTACACGGTGAACGTCTATCACTTCACCGCGCTGACCAGCCAGGCGGTGCCGGTGACGGTGACCGTCCAGAAGCTCAACCCGGTGGTGAAGATCGTCGCCAAGGAAACCATCCAGCTCGACCAGGGCGGGACGGAAAGGACCGCGGTGCGCTTCACCCTGGATGCCGCCGGCGCGGTCACGGAGACCAGCCACATCGAGAGGTCGATCCTGCAGACCTTCCACAGCACCTGGCGGAACGGCGCGCCATGATGGCGCTCGAGACCAGCGTCCTCGGCCTGTCGCTGGCCTATGTGCTGCTGAGCGTGCTGCTGCTCGTGGCGATGATATGGCTGCCGATCCGGCGGCGGTTCAAGATCGCTGCGATCCTCGCCGCCAGCGTCTTTTATGTCGTGGTCTTCTTCGCGACGCAGGGGCTGCTCGGCTGGTCGGCGCCGGTGGCGGTGCCGGACCGCTTCCAGGTGCTGTGGACGCGGGTGATCGAGCCGAACCCGTCCCGCCGGGAGCCCGGCGCCGTCCATCTGTGGCTGGAGGAGCTGGACGATTCCAACCTGCCCAGCGGCGTGCCGCGGGCCTATCTGCTGCCCTATTCGACGGAGTTGGCGCGGCGCGTGTCCGCGGCGCAGGCGGAGATCGAGAAGGGCCATCCGCAGGGCGGCCGGGCCCAGGCCTTCGGCAGCCCGTCGCATCAGCCGATCGGCACCGGCCCCGTGGACACCACGGCACCTCCGGGCGGTGACCCCTCGGGTGGCGGGCTGCTCGATCCCGCCTTCCTCGGCGGCCAGTCGAAGTCGGTCGACCTGGTGCCGCTGCCGAAGCCGGTGCTGCCGCCCAAGGACATCCCCTGACGCCAACGCCGTCCCGGCCGGCTTCCGTTCAGGCCGGCCAGTCGACGATGTGGTCCTCGAACTCGTCCTCCGGGACCTCGTCCTCCGACACCACCTTGTCGCGCACGCTGATGCCGGCCTCGTGCACCGTCTCCGGGTCGCCGGAGACCAGCGGGTGCCACCAGTAGAGGTCGTGGCCCTCGGCCAGCAGGCGGTAGGCGCAGGTCGACGGCATCCAGCCGAGCTCGTCGACATTCTTGACCGTCAGCGCCACGCAGTCGGGCACGAAGGTCTTGCGGGTGGGGTAGTGGGTGCAGCGGCAGCTGTGGGTGTCCAGCAGCTTGCAGGCGATGTCGGTGTAGTCGACGTTGGGCGTGTCCGCCGGCTCGTCGGCATTGCGCAGCTTGTGCAGGCAGCAGCGGCCGCAGCCGTCGCACAGCGACTCCCATTCCGGCCGGGTCATCTGGTCCAGGCGCTTGCGCTGCCAGAAGGGCTTTTTCTCGGTCATGAGGTCGCCAGCGGCGGCAGGGCCCAGGGCTGCGCCGCCTCGAAGGCGCGGGCGGCGCGCAGCACCAGCCCGTCCTGGAACATCGGGCCGATGATCTGCAGCCCGATCGGCAGCCCCCCCGAGGTCAGGCCGCAGGGCACGCTGGCCGCCGGCTGCTGGGTCAGGTTGAACGGGTAGGTGAAGGGCGTCCAATTGGCCCAGTAGGACCCGTCCGGCGCCAGTGGCAGGTCCTGCCCGGCGGTGAAGGCGGGGATCGGCAGGGTCGGCATCAGCAGCAGGTCCCAGTCCTGGTGGAACTGGTTCATGCGCACCCCCATCCGGCCGCGCGCCATCACCGCGCGGGTGTAGTCGAGCAGCGGGATCGCCGTGCCCTCGGCGGCCGCACGGCGCAGGCCGGGGTCGATCAGCGCCTGCTTCTCCTCCGAAATCCCGGTGAACAGCGTGGCCGCGCCGACGAACCAATGGGTGCGGAACACCGGCCCGGTGTCGGGCAGGTCCAGCGTCACGGTCTCGACCCGGGCGCCGAGCCGGGCGAAGATCTCCGCCGCCTTCGCCACCGAGGCGGCGATCTCGGGGTCTACCGGGGCGCCGTCCAGGGTCGGGGCGTAGGCGACGCGCAGGCCGCGCACGCCGTCCTCCAGCCCCTGGGTGAAGTCGGTCGGCGGGAAGGGCAGGGCGGTCCAGTCGCGCGGGTCGGGCTGGGCCAGCACCGACAGCATCAGCGCCGCATCGCGCACCGTCCGGGTCATCGGGCCGAGATGCGAGACGGTGCCGAAGGGGCTCAGCGGAAACGCCGGCACCCGGCCGAAGCTGGGCTTGTGCCCGAAGATGCCGGTGAAGCCGGCGGGGATGCGGATCGACCCGCCGCCATCGGTGCCGATGTTCAGGGCGGCCATGCCGGTCGCCGCCGCCACCGCCGCACCGCCGGAAGAGCCGCCGGGCGTCTTCGAGAGGTCCCAGGGGTTGCGGGTGATGCCGGTCAACGCCGAATCGGTCACGCCCTTCCAGCCGAATTCCGGCGTGGTGGTGCGGCCCACCAGTACCGCCCCGGCCTCGCGCAGCCGCGCCACCGCCGGCGCGTCCTGGTCCCAGGGGCCGGCCGGATCGATAGTCCTAGACCCGCGCAGGGTCGGCCAGCCGCGCGTCAGCAACAGGTCTTTAATGGTGGTCGGCACGCCGTCGATCGGGCTCAGCGGCCGTCCCTCGCGCCAGCGCGCCTCGGACTGGCGGGCCGAGGCGAGCGCTTCTTCGGGGTAGACCCCGCAGATCGCGTTGACCCGGGCGTCCAGCCGCTCGATCCGGCCGAGGCTGGCCTGCGTCGCCTCGACCGGGGACAGGCGCCCCGAAGCATAGAGGCCGGACAGCTCGGCTGCCGACAACAGGGCCGGATCGGTCACGCGGGGTCTCCTGGTCGCGAAGGCGGGGCACGGCACATCGGCACCGCGCCCCTATCATCACCGCCGCGGCGGCACGATCAAGAGGCGTGGCGGATCAGGGCTTCGGCGCGCGCCCGACCTGCAAGGGCGACAGGGCGCGATTCCAGGTCAGCTGGACCAGTTGCAGGAACGGCGGCGCCGCGGCCGGGKCGGTCCCGGTGACGCGGCCGAGCAGGACGCAGCCGCCGTCGACCGGCACCGACGACCAGGCGGGCGAAAGGCGGCCGAACACCATTTTCGCGCGGTTCTGCGCGTCGCCGGCCGCCACCTGCCACTTCGCCGCGGCGACCTTGCCGGCGGCGTCGGCGATGGCGCAGTCGGACCACAGCAGGGCGAGGATCCCCTGCGGGCCCCGGCTCTTGGCCCGCAGCTCGCCGATCAGGAGGGCGGGATAGGATGGGATGCCGTTCGCCCCGGTGAAGGCGTCCTTGACCGCGGCGGGCCCGGCGGCGCCCGGCTGGGCCATGGCGCCGGTTGCCGCCTCGAAGGCCGCATCGCCGGCCGCATCCGGCGTCATCAGCAGCCGCAGCTGGGTCAGCGTCTCCGTGGGTTGCAGCGTCTTGTCGAGGCCGTCGAGGAGTCGGCGGATATCGATGCGGCCGCCGACGCCGGGAGGGGCGGACTTCATGAGCTCGAGCGAGGATACGTCCGGCGCCAGCAACAGCAGGGGGCCGTCGAGGTCCAGCGCCGAGGAAACCCCGAGCCTGTTGCGGAACGGATCGGCGGGATCCTGCTGATCCAGCTGGAGCTGGCCCGGCGTCCCGCGGATCCAGGCATGGAAGGGCCCGTGGCTGTCCTGGACATAGCCGCGCCGGACCCAGATCCTGGTCAGCGCATCCGCATCCACGTCCTTCAGGCGCAGCACGGCCGGTGCGGGGCCGGGGGCCGAGTCCTCGAAGAAGGCGATGCGTTCGATCCGGTCCGGGCCGAAACCAGCCCGTTCGCCGAAGCCGCCGGGCTGCTGATCCTCCATCGCCAGCGGTGTCTGCAGCATCTCGGGTGGCGCGGCCGTCCGCAGCGCGATGGCCAGGCTGGGGCCATCGACCGCCAGGGCCGTGACGTCGAGATAGCCGACGATCGAGGGCTTGCCGCCGGGCGGTGTCATCGGCAGGTGGCTCAGCAGCTCGCGGACCGCCGCGGTCGGCGAATCCTGTGCGATGGCCGGCGCGGCGAGCAGCATGGATGCCACCAGCAGCGTTGCGGCCTGATACGGTCTGCGGATCACGGGATTCTCCTCGTATCGCCAGGACATTCGCCGTTTAAGCGCCCGATCGTGTCAGAAAGATGGGCCGGGCCGGCTCCGCGGGCGCTTCCGCCGGCCATCCGGCCGCGCTATGGCTTGGGGAGCCTCGAGGAGAAGCCCGTGCCCGCTGCGTCGATTGCCGTGATGACCGAGACCGCGATGGTGGTGCGCTTCGGCACGACCATAGACCCGGCGATCGCCGACGCCATCCAGGCCCTGGCGGCATCGCTGGACGCCGATCCGTTCCCGGGTTTCGTCGAATCCTCTCCCGGCTTCGCCACGCTGGCGGTGTTCTTCGACCCCGACGCCGTGCCGCGCGACCGCGACGAGCCGCCGGCCGCCTCGGTGCAGCGGCTGCTGGAGGCGCGGCTGGCCAACCTCGACCCGGCGGCGCTGGGCGAACCCCGGCTGGTCGAGATCCCGGTCGCCTATGGCGGCGCCTTCGGCCCCGACCTGGCCGAGCTGGCGGCGCATCACGGCCTGACCGAGGAGGAGGTGATCGCGCTGCATTCCGGCGGCGAGTACCGCGTCCACATGATCGGCTTCACCCCGGGCTTCCCCTTCCTCGGCGGGCTGCCGGAGCGGCTGGCGACGCCGCGCCGGCCGTCGCCGCGGCTGAAGATCCCGGCCGGCACGGTCGCCATCGGCGGGCCCCAGACCGGGATCTATCCGGTCGAATCGCCCGGCGGCTGGAACCTGATCGGGCGCACCCCGGTGGCCCTGTTTCTGCCGGACGGCGACCCGCCCAGCCTGCTGGCGGCGGCCGACCGCATCCGCTTCCGCCCGATCACGGCCGAGGAATACGTGGCGCTGGGAGGCCGGCCATGATCGTCGAGATTCTGGATCCCGGCCTGCTGTCGACGGTGCAGGATCTCGGCCGCATCGGCCATCGTCGCCACGGCGTGGTGGTCGGCGGCGCGATGGACCGGCGCTCGCACATCGTCGCCAATGTCCTGGTCGGCAACGATCCCGGCGCGGCGACGCTGGAGATGACCATGCTGGGCGCCACCCTGCGCTTCGCCGCCGAGACGCTGATCGCGCTGGCCGGCGGCGGCATGCGCGGCACCATCGATGGCGAGGTGCTGCCGGTGCGGCGCCCGGTGCTGGTGCCGGCGGGGGCGGAGCTGCGCTTCACCCCGACCAATATCGGCTGCCGCACCTATCTCGCCCTGGCCGGCGGCATCGACGTGCCGCCGGTGCTGGGCAGCCGGTCGACCTATCTGCGCGCCGGCCTCGGCGGGCTGCAGGGGCGGGGGCTGCGGGCTGGCGACAGGCTGGCGGCGGGAAGACCGACCGCGCTGGGCGACCGCTTGGCCCGGACCCTGGCGGCGGAGCGGGCTGACCGGCCCTTCGCCACCACGATCTGGACCGCCGGCGCCGACCTCGACCCGTCGCTGCGCCAGTCGCCGCATGTCCATGTGCTGCCCGGGTTGCAGGCGACCGAGTTCGACCAGGACAGCCTGGCCGCCTTCCACAATGAGCGCTTCACCCTCAACCCGCGCTCCGACCGCATGGGCTACCGGCTGGACGGGCCGGCGCTCAGCCTGATGAATCCGCGCGACCTGCTGTCCGAGGCGGTCACATCGGGCACGGTGCAGGTGCCGCCCGAGGGCCGGCCGATCGTGCTGATGGCCGACGCCCAGACCACCGGCGGCTATCCCCGCATCGCTCAGGTGATCGAGGCCGACCTGCCGGTGCTGGGCCAACTGCGCCCCGGCGACGCCCTGCGCTTCGTGCCGGTCGGCCTGGCCGAGGCCGAGGACCGCCGCCGCCGCACCCGGCTCGACCTCCGGCGGCTGGCCGCCGGGGTCGCCGTCCACGCCGGGGGCTGACCGCACCGCTTCGAAACCGCACCGCTTCGAAATCGAGGACGACCGCATGCGCGCCCGGATCCGCGACACCGAGATCTATTTCGACATCGACGGCGCCGGGCTGGTGCCGGATGGCGGCGCGATGCGCGAGCGGCCGACCGGCTTCCTGATCCATGGTGGCCCCGGTTCCGACCACAGCGGCTTCAAGCCGAGCATGAGCCCGCTCGCGGAGCACATGCAGCTGGTCTATTTCGACCATCGCGGCCAGGGCCGATCCGGCCGCGGCGACCCGGCGCGCTACACCCTGGACGAGAATGTCGAGGATATGGAGGCGCTGCGCCGCCATCTCGGCCTCGGCCCCATCGCCAGCATCGGCACCAGCTATGGCGGCATGGTCGCCATGGCGCATGCCGCGCGGTATCCGCAGTCGGTGTCGCGGCTGGTGCTGATCGTCACCGCGGCGCAGGGCGGTTTCATCCTGCGGGCGCAGCAGATCCTGCGCGAGCGCGGTAATGCCGAGCAGATCGCGGCCGGCGACACGCTGTGGGCCGGCGGCTTCCGGGACGAGGAGCAGCTGCAGCGCTACTACGACGCGATGGGGCCGCTCTACGCTGTGCGGCACGATCCGGTGGCGGCCGCGGCGACGCGCGGGCGGGGCATCGGGTCGCCGGACGCGATCAACCGCGCCTTCGGCCCGGACGGCTTCCTGCGCCGGCTCGACCTGCGGCCGGAGCTGGCGCGGATCACCGCGCCGACCCTGATCCTGGCCGGCCGCCACGACTGGATCTGCCCGCCCGAATTCTCCGAGGAGATCCACCGCCTGATCCCGGGCTCGACCCTGCGCATCTTCGAGAACAGCAGCCACTCCATCCGGGTCGACGAGCCCGAGGCCCTGCGCCAGGCGATCGCGGCGTTCGTGGCGGGGTAGGGGGCAGCCTGCGCTCGGCACTCTCCCTCGTCATTGCGAGCGTAGCGAAGCAATCCATGGAGCCGCCTGGCATGGATTGCTTCGTCGGCTACGCCTCCTCGCAATGACGGCGTTAGGGGTGACGGTGTCGCGTCAGCCCTGTCTCCGGTGCGGTTGACACCGAAGCCTCCCACCGCTCATCTGCGACCATGACTCCGGCCAGCCGCACCCTGCCGCGCCTGCTGCACCGCGCCCACAACGCCTATCTCCGGCTGCGCAAGCCGCTGACCCTCGGCGCCCGCATGGTGGTGCGGGACGGGGAGGGGCGCTTCCTGCTGGTGCACCACACCTACCGCCCCGGCTGGTTCTTCCCCGGCGGCGGCGTGAAGAAGTGGGAGAGCTTCGAGGCCTGCGCCGTGCGCGAGGCGCGCGAGGAGGCGGCGGTCGAGGTCGAATCGGTGGCCGGGCTGTTCGGCGTCTACGCCCATTTCGACCAGCTGCGCTGCGACCATGTCGCCCTGTTCGTGGCGGATCGCTGGCGCCCGGCCGGCGGCCGCCTGTCCTTCGAGATCGCCGAGGCCCGGTTCTTCCCGGCCGACGCGCTGCCGAGCGACATCCACGGCGCGACTCACCGCCGGATCCAGGAGATCCTCGGCCTCCGCAGCATCGACCCTGTCTGGTGACGCCCCATGACTGAAACGCCCGCCGCCCCGCCCGTCGATCGCCTGGCCCGGATCCAGGACTTCCTGCTGGTCTGCGACCAGTTCAAGCAGATCACCCGGCAGAACTACCTGACCGACGGCAGCCGGCGCGAGACCGACGCCGAGCACACCTGGCACATGGCGCTGTACGCCCTGCTGCTGAAGGACGAGATCGGTTTCGTGGTCGACATCGCCAAGGTGCTGTCGCTGGTGCTGACCCATGACCTGGTCGAGATTCACGCCGGCGACACCTTCGCCTATGACGATGTCGGCCGGCAGGACCAGGCGGCGCGCGAGGCCGCGGCGGCGGTGAAGCTGTTCGGCCTGCTGCCGCCGGATTTGCGCGACAAGGTGAATGGCTGGTGGACCGAGTTCGAGGCCGGCGAGACGCCCGAGGCGCGCTACGCCCGCGCGCTGGACCGGCTGCAGGCCTTCGCCCAGAACGTCGCCAGCGGCGGCAAGTCCTGGCACCAGCATGGCGTGACCCGGACCCGCACCTTCAGCCGGATGCAGGAGGCGCTGGACGCCGACCCGACCCTGCGGGTGCTGGTCGAGCGGCTCTATGGACGGGCCGATCGGGAGGGCAGCTGGGTGCCCGAGCCGGATCCGGTGTGACCTCGTCCCATTTCAACTGTCATTGCCCGGCTTGACCGGGCAGTCCGGGGGCCACCAAGCACCGCTCCGGCCGCCGCTGGATGCCACCCCTCGGACTTGATCCGGGGGCAAGCCGTGGCGTGACAAAATGGAGGATGTAGGTTGGGTTCGCCTCGCGAACCCAACCTCGTCCAGCCCGCGCCATTGTTGGATTCGCAAGTGAACCCAACCTACGACTGAACGCCCTCCAGCCGGACCCGATCCGCCGTCAGCGCCTCGGCCAGCCAGTCCGCGACCACCCGGATGCGCGGCACGTCCTTGGCCGGGGCCGGCAGGACGATCCACAATTCGCGGCTGGCCACCGGCACCGGCCCGGAGAGGCGGCGCAGGCCAGGGGCGTCGTCCGCGAGGTAGCAGGGGATCACGGCACGCCCCAGCCCGGCACGCACCGCGGCCAGCAGCTCCGGCCCCCCGGTGACCCGCAGCACCGGGTCGGTGCCGCCGGGCTGGTCGCGCAGCCAGACCATCTGCGGGACGGCATCCAGCGCCGGCTCCAGCGCGATCCAGCCCTCGGCCGCGCCGTTTCCCGGCCCGCAGACTGCCGGCCCGTAGACGGCGTGTCCGATCCGGACGCCCAGCCGGGCCGCGAGATCGCCGGAGCGCGGGCGGGCCTGGCGCAGCGCGATGTCGGCATCTCGCCGCTCCAGATCGGCATTGATGTCGGTGCTCAGCACGGTGGGCCGCAGCCCGGGATGGCGGCGCCGCAGATCGCCCATCCGCGGGATCAGCCACCCGGCGAAGCCGGGCAGGATCGAGATCCGCACCGGGCCCGACAGCGCCGCGTCGCGGTCGCGCGCCGCATGCTGGATGGCGATCGCCGCCCGGTCCATCACTTCGGCCTGGGCGATGACCGCGGCGCCGACCGGCGTCGGCCGGAACCGCTTCTCGATCCGCTCGAACAGAGGGGTGCCCAGCGCCGCCTCGGCTGCGGCCAGGCGGCGCGACACCGTGGTCTGGTCGACCGCCAGCGCCTGCGCCGCGGCCGAGGCGGTTCCGTGGCGCGCGATTGCCAGGACGAAGCGGGCGAGGTCCCAATCCATCTCTGCAGTATTGCAGAGTGTACCGGCAGAATCTCGGCTTTCCTGCAGGGGAGGCGGCGGCCAAATCTGTTGCGTGATCCGTCGCTCTCTCTCTGCGGCGGCCCGATGTGGAGATCCAGATGAAGCTGTACTACGCCCCCGACACCTGCTCCCTGTCGCCGCACATCGTGCTGCACGAGTTGGGCCTGCCCGTCACCCTGGTCCGGGTCGACAACCGGACCAAGAAAACCGCTGATGGCGGCGATTTCCTGGCGATCAACCCCAAGGGCTATGTCGCGGCGCTGCAGCTCGACGACGGCCGGGTGCTGACCGAGGGGGTGGTGATCGTGCAGTACCTTGCCGACCTCAAACCCGAGGCCGGCCTGGCGCCGGCGAATGGCAGCTGGGAGCGGGTGCGGCTGCAGGAATGGCTGAACTTCATCACCAGCGAGATCCATGCCGGCTTCAGCCCGCTGTTCAACGCGGCGCTGCCGGAGGAGGCGAAGGCGATCTTCCGCGACAAGCTGTTCCGCCGCTTTGCCGTGATCGAGGACGCGCTGCAGGGCCGGGACCATCTGCTCGAAGGCGGTTTCAGCGTTGCCGACGCCTATCTGTTCACGATGCTGGGCTGGACCCGGTTCTTCGCCATCGACCTCGGCCGCTGGCCGGCGATTGCGGCCTATCAGCGGCGCATCGGCGCCCGCCCCTCGGTGGCGGCCGCGCTGGCGGCCGAGGCATTGGCCCCGGCCGCCTGATCCCCCTATTCCAGGAGACGACAGATGCCTCCCAAGACCCTGCTCGACCATGCCGGCGCCCGGCTGGAACCCGCGGCCCTCTCGGAATCGGTCCTGGTGCTGATCGACATGCAGCGCGAATACAGCGACGGGGGGCTGGCCCTGCCGGGCGTCGGCCCCGCGGTCGAGGCGGCCGCGGCGCTGCTGGCCCGGGCACGCCGCGTGGGCACCCCGGTCATCCATGTGCTGAACGAGCGCAAGGGCGGGCTGTTCGACGTCGATGGCCCCTACGTCGCGCCGATCGCGGCGGTGGCGCCGGCGGCCGGGGAGGTGGTGGTGAAGAAGACCCTGCCCAATGCCTTTGCCGGCACCGACCTGGCCGGGCGCATCGCCGACACCGGCCGCTCCAAACTCGTGACGGTGGGCTTCATGACGCATATGTGCGTCGATGCCACCACCCGCTCGGCGGTCGACCACGGCCTGTTCTCGACGGTCGTGGCCGCAGCCTGCGCCAGCCGCGACCTGCCGGACCCGCTCGGCGGCGTGCGGCCGGCGGCGGAGGTGCACCGGGCGGCGCTGGCCGCTTTGGCCGACCGCTTCGCCATCGTGGTCGCGCAGGGGGATGCCGTCCGCGACTGACGCGCTATCCTCCTGCGGGCGGCGACTGTGCCGTCCGCAGGAGGAACCCCGATGGCCGACACACCGCACGCCTATCCGCCCGCCGAGATCGAGGCGCGGCTGAGCCGCGACCTGCCGCGCTGGCGCCATCAGGACGGCACCCTCCACCGCCGCTACGAGACCCATGGCTGGAAGGGCACGGTGCTGGTGATCGGCGCCATCGGCCATCTCGCCGAGGCGGCTTGGCACCACCCCGACATCTCGGCGTCCTGGGGCTGGGTCGAGATCCGGCTCAGCACCCATGACGCCGGCGGCGGCATCACCGACCGCGACTTCGCCCTGGCGGCCAAGATCGAGGACGTCGTGGGCTGGCAGCCCGGACTGGAGGGGCAGGGGCTGGAGGGCACCCCGAACGCAAACCCGCGCTTCGCCTACATCAAATACGATTAGAGAGGCGGGGTGACAGTTTCATATGACTGACAAAAAAGGGAAACCTTCCCACCCTATCCTTCCCGGCAAGTCCCGAAACGGATTCGCCAGGAAACCCCCGTGTCCTATCGCATCGACGACGCTGCGCGGAACCGCTACGCCCGCAACGGCGGCACCACCACGCCGCTGCCGCAGGACAAGGCCCAGGCCTTCCAGCGGGCGCTGGCCGAGGCGCTGCAGCATCGCTCCGAAGCCGGCGGTCCCGGGGCGCTGCAGCCGGGGCATGACCGGGTGTTCGTCGCCGACAAGGACGACAGCCTGTGGCGCATCGCGCAGGAGAACGACGTCAGCTACGCCGAGCTGCTGGCTGCCAACCGGCGCACCGACATGCCGGACTCCGGCCAGATCGACCCGGGCGAGATCATCTTCGTGCCCAATGTGTCGCCGGAAAAAGCCGCGCACACGCCGGAGGACGGCAAGGGCGTGCCGTCCGGCGAGACCGCCTTCGTCAAAGATCTCTATGACCGCGGCAACGCGCTGGAATATGCGGACCAACCGCAAGCGGTCGACTACCCCGGCGAGACCGCGGACATCCAGGCGGATGTGCGCAGCTATCTCGACGCCCTGCCGGCCGCGCAGCGCCAGGACGCGGCCCTGCGCCTGACCAGCCAGGATTGGCGCGACGCCGGGCCGGCCGGCACCGCGGTGACGCAGGCGGTGCGGGCGGAAGGGCTGCAGACCGATGCCGGGATGGTGGTCGCCGACCGGCTCTACGCGAGGGGCAACCAGCTGGAATATGCCGACGACCCCGCCGGTATCGACTACCCCCATGAGACCGATGCCCTGACCGGCCAGGTCCAGGCCTATCTCCAGACGCTGCCGCCCGGCGACCGGCAGCAGGCGGTGCAGCAGCTCTACGACCGCGACTGGCGCGACGCCGGCCCGGCCCAGACCGCGATCGAGGCGGCGGCAAAGCGCGAAAACTTGGTTCTCGCCCCCACCACCCATGCCGGCCCCGATGTCGAGCAGGCGGCGCGCGCCATCACCACCCGCGCCCAGGCCGCCGGCACGCCGGATGCCCGCTACAAGGTCCTGGCCGACGCCTATGCCGGCGCCTCGCCGCAGGTGCGGGCTGCGCTGCAGCAGGGCGACGCGGGACGGGCCATTGTCGACGGGGCCGCGCAATGGGCGGTCGACGGGCTGAAGGATGTCGACAAGGCGGCTGGCGACGCCGTGCCGGAGCTGCAGTTGATGCAGCGGCTCGACCAGCTCACCGCCGGCACCGACAAGACCCTGGCGACTCGGCTGATGACGGCGGCGGTGCCGAAGATCGAGGCGGCGAACCAGGCCTCGCTGCACGGCCCGACCGGGACGCCGCTGCAGACCGGGCCGGACGGCGCCCGGCTGCTGATGCAGGTCACCGGCTGGATCGCCGGCACGCCGGATGGCGATGCCGCGATCCAGCGCCTGGCCCAGATCGGCTTCTACGACCGCGACGCGGTCCGCAACGCCATCGGCGCCGGCAAGAACCCGGCCTATGCGCTGGCCCTGGCCAATGGCGGCGGCACCCAGGTGCTGAAGGACGACGTGCTGGCCGGCATGGATCAGTTCAAGGGCCAGGTCGGCCGCGATATCGACGCCGCCGACAAGAACCGGCTGGAGCTCGACTGGCGCTCCGCCAACTACCAGGGCGCGATGACGCCGGACCAGCTCGACGCCGCCGTCGCGGCGTTCAAGCGGGACAATCCCGACTGGGAGACGAAGCAGGCGGTGCTGGACCGGACCGTCGCCGCGGACGGCGAGAAGCTGTTGACCCAGATCCAGGCGCTGCAGTCGCTGCCGTCGGGCCTGGCCGGTCAGCAGGGGGCGGCGGATGCCAGGATCAAGCAGATCCTGGACGACCCCAAGGCGATGCGGGCGATGCAGCAGGCCATGCAGGCGAATCCGGGGATGCTCGACTCGCCGGCGACGCAGGCCACCATCGGCAATCTGGCGCGGCTCAGCGACCGCGGCCGCAAGCTGGCGGAGGAGGCGGCGACGCAATGGGCCCGGCGCGCCTTGTCGGACGCGCTCAACCCCACCGCCTCCGGCCAGCCGCAGAACATCGCGCAGGTCAAGGCGACCATCACCCGGTTCGAGACCACCGGCGCCCGCATCCTCGGCATGTCCGACGTCGATGTGCGCAAGGCGACGGCGCTGCTGCAGGACGCGCTGCCCCAGCCCGGCGAGACCGAGGCCGATGTGCAGCGCCGGCTGTCGACTCTGGACCAGAAGCTGGAAAACCTGGTCAGCCGCGAAGGCATCAAGAGCTTCGGCCGCCGCGAGCGGCTCGGGCAGCTGTTCCGCGGCATCGGCTTCGCCGCCGCCGCCGTGACCCTGACCCAGTCGGCCCCCAAGGCCTTCGCCGACCCCAATGTCCGCAACGTGCTGAAGGCCTCGGCCGATGCCGCCGGGCTCAGCCAGAAATCGATCGAGCTGATGAGCGCGGTCGGCATCCTGGGCGACGACAACAAGGCGGTGAAGCTGCTGGGCGGCAGCGACCGGCCGCTGGTCAAGGGCCTCGGCGTGTTCGGCGCCATCTTCGACCTGGCCAATGCCGGCGATGCCTTCGAGCGCGGCGACGTTCCCAGCGGGTCCCTGTACCTGGCCTCCGCCACTGGCACGGTGATCGCCGCCCTGGGCACCGGCACCATGGCGGGGCCGGTCGGCCTGACCATCGTCGTCGCCTCGGTGATCGGCCAGATGGTGTGGGGCCAGATCTCGAAGGTGCGGGAATCCAACCGCTTCATGAACGACACTTCGGCCGAGTTCCTGCGCTTTGCCGGCTTCGACGACGGCCCCGCGCACGCTTTGGTCGACCAGAGCGGCGAGGGCTACAGCCCGGTGCCGCTGCTGGTGAAATACGCGGAGCTGAAGGGTTGCGACCTGACCAAGCCGGACCAGCAGAAGGCTTTCACCGACTGGATCAACAAGATGCCGGCGGACAAGCTGGCGACGCTGCGCGACAACATCCACCACACGCTGGACGCGGCGAAGGGCGACACCGGCAAGTTCGGCAAGACCGATGCCAGCGATTCCGACTATGCCGACGTGAACCACCGGCCCAGCGTCAACGCCGGCCGCGGCGGCGCGGTCACCCAGCCCAGCGTGGCCGACAAGATCCGCGACGGCGACGCCGCGCCGGCCTCGGCGGCCCAGCTCGACATCGCGCTGGGCGTGCTGGGATTGGCCACGCTGCCGCAGCGGTAAGGACCTGCTTCGGGTTCTTCTGGTGTCATTGCCCGGCTTGACCGGGCAATCCAGGGGCCGTCAAGAACTGCTCTCGCCGCCCCTGGATGCCACGGTCAAGCCGTGGCATGACAAATGAGAGAGGTCGGCGGTTTGTTCCGGCGCCTCTCCCCCGGGTTCAGCCCTGGCGGCGCCGCTCGAAGCGGACGCCGATCGATTCGGCCTCGGGGAAGATGTCTAGCTTCTCGACCTCGGCCACCGCCCGCAGCACCATCGGGTGGGCCATGGCGAGATCTAGCACATGCTCGGCGACGGTCTCGATCAGGCGGACATGGTCGCCCTCGGCCATGGCGTGCAGGCCCTGCACCAGCCCCTCATAGGAGGGGACGCGGCCGATGTCGTCGCCGATGCCGCCCTGCGGCTGCTCGACCTCCATCTCGACGCTGATGCGGACGCGCTGGCGGCGCTCCTCCTCCTCGGCATAGACGCCGATCGACATCGGTACGGTGAAGTTGCGCAGCCGGATCAGATAGGTGGCCGGGCGCGCCGGCTCGGCGGCCGGCTGGGGGCCAACCGGCTTCAAGCCGGGGCCGGCCACGCCGCGCATGGCGAGCGAGGCGGGGGAACGGAAGGCAATGGTCATGGCACTGTACGGTCCGGATGGCGGACCCGGGCCGTGACTCTGCCGGCCGGGGGTCCGATGGCGTGGCACGGGCAATCTGGCCGTGCGATGGCCTCAGGAGGGCGCATCCTGCCGTGTTCGGCCGGAGAAGGCGAGCGCGAAATGTGGGCGGCCGCCGCATGGCGCCCACCTCCCGGTCCGAAGCGGCTCAGCTGGTCAGCAGCGTCGCCCCATGCCCGGCGATCGGTTCGGCGCCGGCGATCTTGGCGATAATGTCGCCCGGCCGCGCCAACCGGTGCAGGCAGACCGACCACAGCAGGCCGTCGACCCCGGCATGGATCGGGGTGCGCGCCTGCGCCGGGTCGGCAGTGGGGTCGACGATGTCGGCGACATGGTCGCCGCGGCGCAGCCGGGTGCCCAAGGGTTGGGCATAGGTGACGATGCCGGCCACCGGCGCGCGCAGCATCTGGTTGCCGGCCAGCGGTGTGGCCTCGCACAGCGCCTCGGGCAGCGCGCCGGGTTCACCGGCCAGGATGCCGCGGCGCTGCAGGAAGCGCACCAGCGCGTCAGCGTCGGCCTCGGCCGTGGCGTCGTCGACATCCGCCTGGCCGCGCAGCTCGATCGTCGCCGCCAGGCAGGCCGGGGGCAGCGGATGGGTGCCGCCCAGCAGCTTGGCCAGCGCCCACCATGGCGCCGAATTCGCCTCGTCGAACGGATTGTCGCCGGAATCCTCCGCCAGCAGCACCGCTCGGGCGTGGAACTGGCGGCTCAGATCCTCGGCGTCCGGCCACAGCGCCGTGCCGACATAGACATGCACCGGCGCCTGGTTGTCGCAATGCAGGTCGAGCACGATGTCGGCGTCGATGGACAGGCCCAGCAGGGTCTTGCGCAGGGCGCCGACCTCATCCAGCGGCTGCTGCTCCGCCAGCGCCGCCAACAGGGCCGCCCGCACCAGCCGGACGTTGCGCGCAGGGTCGTCGGTCAGCTGCCCGGCGAGGCGCGGGGCGACGATCGGGGCCAGGTCGGGGTAGTGGCGGTTGAAGTTGCCGCGGCCGTCCAGGGCGAAGCGGCCGACATGGCTTTCCAGCACCGATTGCGCCAGGCCGATCGGGTTGGCGCTCGGCACCACCACGATTTCGCCCCGGATCGCGCCGGCCGCGTCCAGCGCGTCGAGGCGGCGGACCAGGTGATGCGCGGCCAGCATGCCCGGCAGCTCGTCGGCATGCAGCCCGGCCTGGATGTAGACCTTGGGCCGGGCGCCCGGCTGGCCATAGCGGTGCACGGTGACGCCGCGACGGGTTCCGGGGGCGACGGAGGGCAGGGGAATCTGGCTGGTGGTCCGGGTCATGGCGGCACTCTGCAAAAGGGCGCGGCACCCTAGCGCAGTGCCCAAGCCGCGGTCATCCGCCACGACGGCACGGCTGCGGATCAAATTTTGGTCAGTGCCGCGCCGATTGCACAAAATTTATTCATTGCTGCTGGATTGGGCCACCAAGCCGCCCGGCTTGGCGGGTCGTGGCAAAACCGGCACGGCACTTGCTTGATCACCGGCGAAGGGCGGTTCGTGCCGGTGCCGACAGGGCGGCTGCCGACCGTCAGCCGATAAGATAAAGGCTGGAGACAACTCGATGAAGCGGACGTTTTGGGGATTGGGAGGCGTGGTCGCCGCCTTGCTGACGGCGCTGCCGGCAATGGCGCAGGATGCGGCAGCAGCGACGCCGACACTGAATTCAGGCGACACCGCCTGGATGATGACGTCGAGCGCGCTGGTCCTGATGATGACCATTCCGGGTCTGGCGCTGTTCTACGGCGGCATGGTCCGCAAGGCCAATGTGCTGGCCATGCTGATGCAGTGCTTCGCCATCACCGCCCTGGTCAGCATCGTCTGGATGGTGCTGGGCTACAGCCTGGCCTTCGGCCCCGGCGGCGCCTGGATCGGCGACCTGTCGCGCGGCTTCCTGAAGGGCCTCGACGTCAACGCGCTCAGCGGGACGATCCCCGAGAGCGTGTTCATGATGTTCCAGATGACCTTCGCGATCATCACCCCGGCGCTGATCGTCGGCGCCTTCGCCGACCGCATGAAGTTCTCGTCGCTGCTGGTCTTCATCACCCTGTGGTCGATCATCGTCTACTCGCCGATCGCGCATTGGGTGTGGCAGTCGAATGGCTGGCTGTTCTCGAAGGGCGTGCTCGACTTCGCCGGCGGCACGGTGGTGCACATCAACGCCGGCATCGCCGGCCTCGTCGCCTGCATCTTCATCGGCAAGCGCAAGGGTTACGGCACCGCCTCGGCCCATGCCTTCGCGCCGCACAACCTGGTGCTCAGCGTGATCGGCGCCTCGCTGCTGTGGGTGGGCTGGTTCGGCTTCAACGCCGGCTCGGCGCTGGCTGCGGGCGGCCTGTCCGGCATGGCCTTCGCCGTGACCCACATCGCCACCGCCGCGGCGGCGCTGTCCTGGATGTTCGTGGAATGGGCCGCCAAGGGGAAGCCCAGCGTGCTCGGCGTCATCTCCGGCGCCGTGGCCGGCCTGGTCGCGATCACCCCGGCCTCCGGCTTCGTCAACCCGATGGGCGCGCTGGCGATCGGCATCGCCGCGGGCATCATCTGCTACCTCGCTGCCACCTCGGTGAAGCGGGCGCTCGGCTATGACGACTCGCTCGACGTGTTCGGCGTGCACTGCGTCGGCGGCATCGTCGGCGCGCTCCTGACCGGCGTCTTCGCCGATCCGGCGGTCAACTCGCTCGGCACCGGCCTGCTCTACGGCAATCCCGGCCAGGTCTGGATCCAGGTCGAAGGCGTCGCGGCGACGCTGGTCTGGAGCGGTGTGGTCACCCTGGTGCTGCTGTTCGTGATCAAGGCGGTCATGGGCATCCGGGTTTCGGAAGAGGCGGAGCGCGACGGCCTCGACCTCGCCCTGCATGGCGAGGCGGTGCAGTAGCCTCCGCTCAATCAACGGCCAGACTTGGGGGCGTCCTTCGGGACGCCCCTTTTTTGTGCGCTCTGGGCCGATCCTCAGGGCCGGGACGCATCGTCGCCCTCGCGCCGCCACGCTGGATGCGACAGGCGCGAGATCAGGAAGTCGGAGAGAGCATCGACCTTCGCCGCGCGGGCCCGCGCCGTGGGCGTGACGAAATAGATCCCGCCTTCCGGCAGGCGCCAGCCGGGAAGGATGGCCTGCAGCCTCCCCGCCGCCAGATGCTCGGCGGCGATGAACTCCGGGAGCTCGGCGATCGCCAGACCCTCCAGCAGGGTCGGCAGCAGGGCGTCGACATTGGTGACGCGCAGCGGGCCGGTCGGCGTGACCGTGGCCTCCTCGCCTGCCGCATTGGTCAAGCGCCAGACGTCCCGCTTCGCGCGGTAGGCGTAACCCAGGCAGTGATGCGCGGCCAGGTCGTCGGGATGCCGGGGCAGGCCGTGGCGCGCAATATAGGACGGGGCCGCGACGATGAAGCGACGGACCGGCACGATCTGGCGCGCCATGAGCGAGGAATCCTCCATCACGGCGATGCGCAGCGCAGCGTCGAAGCCCTCGCCGATCAGGTCGGCGACAGCGTCGCTCAGGTGCAGGTCGACGGAAACCTCGGGATAGCGCCGGAAGAAATCCGGCAGGATCGGCGCCACCGACCGTAGGCCGAACGACATCGGTACCGCTAGCCGGACCAGGCCGTGGGGCCGGCTGGTCGTCGCCCGCGCCAGATGCTCCACCTCCTCGGCCCCGGCATAGATCCGCGTCGCCCGCTCGACCAACCCCTGGCCGAAATCGGTGAGGGCGAGGCGGCGTGAACTGCGGTTGAACAGGCGGCCGCCCAGCCGGTCCTCCAGCCGGGTCACCGCGCGCGAGACGGTGGCGACGGAGACGCCCAGGGCGCGCGCTGCGCCGGCATAGGACCGCTCCTCCGCCACCTTGGCGAACATGGCGAGGCCTTCGAAATCCGGCAGCCGGGACATCTGCAATCCTGCAACGATGGCTTTCATTCCTTTCTACTTCGGAAATGCGCGCCAGGCCACATCTCTACCCCGCCAACACAAGGAGACACGCCATGGCACGCAGACTCGAAGGCAAGATCGCGGTCATCACCGGTGGCAGCACCGGCATCGGCCTCGCCACCGCAAAGCGCTTCGCCGCCGAAGGCGCGCGGGTGTTCATCACCGGCCGCGACCGGGCCAAGCTCGATGCCGCAGTGGCGGCGATCGGCCCGTCCGCCACCGCCATTCAGGCGGATTCGGCCAATCTCTCGGACCTCGACCGGCTCTATCAGCGGGTGAAGGCCGATGCCGGGCGCATCGACGTCCTGTTCGCCAATGCCGGAGGCGGCTCGAACCTGCCGCTCGGCGCCATCACCGAGGCGCAGTACGACGACACCTTCGGCCGCAACGTGAAGGGCGTGCTGTTCACGGTGCAGAAGGCGCTGCCGCTGCTCGCCAAGGGTGCGTCGGTGATCCTGACCGGGTCGACCGCGGGGGCGATGGCGATGCCTGCCTTCAGCGTCTATGGCGCGTCGAAGGCCGCGGTTCGCAACCTCGTGCGCCATTGGACGCTCGACCTCAAGGGCCGGGGGATCCGCATCAACGTGCTCAGCCCCGGGCCGACCAAGACGCCGGGTCTGGTGGGCCTGGCCGGTGACGATGCCGCCGCGCAGCAGGGCCTGCTCGACTATCTCGCCACCGAGCAGGTGCCGCTCGGCCGGGTCGCCGATCCCGACGAGATCGCCGCGGCGGCGCTGTTCCTGGCCTCCGACGACGCCAGCTTCGTCACCGGGAGCGAATTGTTCGCGGATGGCGGCCAGGCGCAGGTCTGACCGTCCTGAGCCTCGGGAGGCATCCGGAAATGCCCCAGGCCGTCTCCGACGGCGTGATCACGGGCTTCCGCATGCTGGAGGGCAGCTTCGAGGTCTCCCGGAAGGCGAGGGGCTAGCCCGGCCGGGCTAGGCCTGGCCTGGGCGCCTGGCCGTGCCCGCATACAGCAGGTCGAGGGCGTGGTTGAGCGCGGCGAAGCCGTCGGGGCCGAGCAGGGCGCGGTACTCGGCCTCGATCCGCAGCTTCACAGCGTTGGCGTCGGTCATCACCGCGAGGCCGGCCGGGGTCAGGACGACCAGCCGGCCGCGCCCGTCCTGCGGGTCCGGGCGGCGTTCGACGATGCCGTCGCGCGCGAGGTCGTCGACCAGCTGCTGCACCGCCTGCTTGGTCAGGCCCATGCGGCCGGGCAGGGCGGATTGCGGCAGGCCGTTCGGCCCGAGATGGGCCAGCACGCCGGCTCGCGCCTCGCCGAACCAGCCATGGCCCAAGGCCACCATCCCCGCCTCGAACTGCGCCTTCCAGGCCCGGCTGAGGCGCCACAGCCGCCAGCCGACATGGTCGATCAGCTCGGGGTAGGCGATATCGTCAAGTGTCTTGACCATTTTCGATCCGCCGGGTACCGTCAAGAAACTTGACGATCATCCCGTCGAAGATGCCCTCCGGCGGGTCGGCGTTCAAGGGATTCCCAAGGGAAAGGTCGGCTCATGCCTGTCATCTCCGCCTCCGACGCGCCGCGCTTCACGCTGCCGGGCGTCACCTTCACCGGGCTGGCGGCGCCCAGCCGCGGGTCCTCCGAGACCTCGGTGTGGCGCATCGCGCTCGACCCCGGCGCGCCGGGGGCGCCGCATCGCGTCACCCGCGAGGAGATCTTCATCGCCATCGCCGGCAGCGCCGTCGCCACCATCGGCGCGGACCGGCACGAGATCGCGGCCGGCAGCGCCATCGTCATCCCGGCCGACACCGAGTTCTCCCTGGCCAACCCCGGGGACCGGCCGTTCGAGGCGGTGGTGGTGCTGCCGGTCGGCGGCCAGGCGGCCTATAGCGGCCAGGAGCCGTTCATCCCACCCTGGGCGGTCTGACACGGCCGGCGGGCCCCCGAGGCGGCCGTGCCCGGTTCATCGGCAACCTCCGGTGCCGGCCGGACGAACAGTCGGACGGGAGGCCGGCGTTCCGTCGCACCTCCCCCTCGGGAGGAACCGCAATGAAACTCATCGCATTCAGCGTCGCGGCTGCGCTCGTCGCTGCCGCATCGGCCTTCGCCGCGGAGCCGGCGATGATCATGACCACCTCGGCCGGCAAGGCCTACACCGACGACAAGGGCATGACCCTCTACGTCTATGACAAGGACGAGGCGGGCAAGTCGAACTGCTACGACAAATGCGCCGCCAACTGGCCGCCCTTCAAGGCCGCGGCCGGCGCCAAGGCCGAGGACGAATGGACCATCGTCCAGCGGACCGACGGCACTGCGATGTGGGCCTATGACGGCAAGCCGGTCTACACCTACGTCAAGGACCAGAAGGCCGGCGACGCCACCGGCGAAGGCGCCGGCGGGGTCTGGCACGTCGCCAAGCCCGATTGACCGATCGCCCGATCAATCAATACCGGAAACAGAGGGGGCGGCCGAAGCCGCCCCCTCGCAGTCCGAAGCGGATCAGCTCAGCCGGCCTTCGACATCGCGATCGCGGTGTCGCCCATCCGGTTGGAGAAGCCCCATTCGTTGTCGTACCAGCTCATCACCCGGACGAAGGTGCCGTCGATCACCTTGGTCTCGTTGATCGCGAAGATCGACGAGCGGGCATCGTGGTTGAAGTCGGTCGAGACCAGGTCTTCCTCGTAGTAGCCGAGGATGTCCTTCAGCTTGCCGTCGGCGGCCTGCTTGATCGCCGCGTTGACCTCCTCGACCGTGGTCGGGCGCTTGGCGACGAACTTGAAGTCGACCACCGAGACGTTCGGCGACGGGACGCGGATCGAGGTGCCGTCCAGCTTGCCCGCCAGCTCCGGCAGCACCTTGCCGACGGCCTTGGCGGCGCCGGTGGAGGTCGGGATCAGGTTCAGCGCCGCGGCGCGGGCGCGGTGCAGGTCCTTGTGCATCGTGTCGACGATGCGCTGGTCGCCGGTGTAGCTGTGGATCGTGGTCATGAAGCCGTGATCGATGCCGATCGCGTCGTGCAGCACCGAGGCGACGGGCGCCAGGCAGTTGGTGGTGCAGGAGGCGTTGGAGACGATCTTGTGCGCGGCGGTCAGCTTGTGGTGGTTGACGCCGTAGACCACGGTCAGGTCCTCGTCGGTCGCCGGGGCCGAGATCAGCACCTTCCTGGCGCCGGCCGTCAGCTGCTTCGCCGCGTCGTCGCGCTTGGTGAAGATGCCGGAGCATTCCAGCGCGATCTCGACGTCCAGCGCGCCCCAGGGCAGCTGGGTCGGGTCGCGATGCTGTACCGCCTTGATGTGGCGGCCGTTGACGATCAGGGTGTCGCCCTCGACCTGGACGTCGAACGGCGCGCGGCCGTGGACGCTGTCGTACTTCAGCAGATGCGCGTTGGTCTTGACGTCGGCGAGGTCGTTGATCGCGACGACCTCGATGTCCTTGCGGCCGGATTCGATCAGCGCCCGCAGCACCAGACGCCCGATGCGCCCGAACCCGTTGATGGCAACCTTAACGGCCATGTCGTCTTCTCCGATCCGATGGTCTTTAGATCTTGGCCTTGGCGGCGGCGACGACCGCCTCGGCCGTGATGCCGAAATGCTTGTACAGCTGCTCGTAGGGGCCTGAGGCACCGAAGCCGGTCATGCCGACGAAGGCGCCGTCCGACCCGATATAGTGGTCCCAGCCCTGGCGCACGCCGGCCTCGACCGCGATCTTCACCAGGCCCTGGCCCAGCACCTTGCGGCGGTATTCGGCCGGCTGGCGGTCGAACAGCGCGGTGCAGGGCATCGAGACCAGGCGGGTGCCGATGCCCTCGGCCTCCAGCGCGTCGCGCGCCTCGTTGGCGATCGAGACCTCCGAGCCGGTGGCGACCAGCAGCACCCGCGGCGTGCCGGTGGCCTCGCGCAGGATGTAGCCGCCCTTGGCGGAAAGGTTCTCAGCGGTGGCGCCCAGCCGCAGCGTCGGCAGGTTCTGGCGGGTCAGCGCCAGCACCGACGGGGCGTCCTGGGTCTCCAGCGCGATCTGCCACGCTTCGGCCGTCTCGACCGCGTCGCAGGGGCGGAAGACCATGAGGTGCGGGATGGCGCGCAGCGCCGCGACATGCTCGACCGGCTGATGGGTCGGGCCGTCCTCGCCGAGGCCGATCGAGTCATGGGTCATGACGAAGACCACCCGCTGGCGCATCAGCGAGGCCAGCCGGATCGACGGGCGGCAATAGTCGGTGAAGGTCAGGAAGGTGGCGCCATAGGGGATGATGCCGCCATGCAGCGTCAGCCCGTTCATCGCCGCCGCCATGCCGTGCTCGCGCACGCCGTAGCGGACGTAGCGGCCGCCGTACTTGCCCGGCTCGATGTCGGTCGAGGCCTTGGTCTTGGTGTTGTTCGACGGGGTCAGGTCGGCCGACCCGCCGATCAGTTCCGGGATCAGCGGCACCAGCAGTTCCAGCACCTGGCCGGAGGCGGTGCGGGTGGCGAGGCTCGGCTTGGCCTCCGAGGTCTCGGCCTTGAACTTCGCGATCACGCCGTCGAGGCCGGCGGGCAGGGTGCCGTCCATGGCGTGGCGGAAATCGGCGCGGGCTTCGGCCGGGGTCTTCGCCAGGCGGGCCTCCCAGGCCGTGCGCTCGGCATGGCCGCGCTGGCCGACCTCGCGCCAGGCCGCGATCGTGGCCTCCGGCACCTCGAAGGGCGGGTAGGGCCAGTTGAGGTTGGCGCGGGTGGCCGCGACCTCGTCCTTGCCCAGCGGCGAGCCGTGGGTGGCGCTGGTGCCCTGCTTGTTCGGGGCGCCGAAGCCGATGGTGGTGCGGCAGGCGATCAGGCTGGGCCGCTCATCGGCCAGCGCCGCGTCGATGGCGGCGGCGATCGCATCGGTGTCGTGGCCGTCGACGCGCTGGACGTGCCAGTGATAGCCCTCGAAGCGCTTCTGGACGTCGTCGCTGAAGGACAGCGAGGTCGGGCCGTCGATCGTGATGTGGTTGTCGTCGTAGAGCACGATCAGCCGGCCGAGCTTCAGATGCCCGGCCAGCGAGCAGGCCTCGTGGCTGATCCCTTCCTCGAGGTCGCCGTCGCCGCAGGTGACCCAGGTGTGGTGGTTCACCAGGTCGTCGCCGAAGCGGGCGTTCAGGATGCGCTCGGCCAGCGCGAAGCCGACGGAGTTGCCCAGGCCCTGGCCCAACGGACCGGTCGTGGTCTCGATCCCGGCCTCGTGGTCGACCTCGGGATGGCCCGCGGTGTGGTGGCCGAGCTGGCGGAAATGCTTGATCTCGTCGATCGTGATCTTGCTGTTGCCGGTGAGGTACAGCAGCGAATAGAGCAGCATCGAGCCGTGGCCGCCCGACAGGATGAAGCGGTCGCGGTCGGCCCAGGTCGGGGCGGCGGCGTCGAACTTCAGGTAGCGGCTGAACAGCACGGTGGCGACGTCGGCCATGCCCATCGGCATGCCGGGATGGCCACTCTTGGCGGCTTCCACCGCGTCCAGGGACAGGAAACGTATGGCGTTCGCCATGTCGTTGTGCGTCACGGTCCGGGAGCTGTCGGTCATGGCATCGATCCGATGAGGGCACGGGGAACCCGACGGTCTCCCGTCAGGGGCGGGGCACCATGCAGCCCTGGTCGCGTCGCGTCAATGCCACCATAGGCCTGGATGCGGGACCCATCGTCACGCTAGATAAGTCGGACAATCCAGGGTGATTGCTCTTGAGCAATCATCCCCCGGCGATCGCCCTGGCGATCATCCCCCGGCGATTGCCCTTGCAATCGTCCGGAACCGGGCACGACGGATATCGGAGCGGGAGACGCGCGATGGAGCGGTTCGACGGGGTGCGCTTGCCGAAGGCGGCGCTGGAGGAGTTCGCGGCGGCGCTGCTGCGCGGCGCCGGGGCGTCGCCGGACAGCGCGGCCGCGACGGCGCGGGCGATGACCGACGCCTCCTCCCGTGGTGTCGACACCCATGGCGTGCGGCTGGTGCCGTTCTATCTCGACCAGCTGCGGAACGGGCGGATGAACGCCGCCCCTGATGTGACCGTCACCCGCACCGCGCCGGCCTGCGTCGTGGTCGATGCCGGCGGCGGCCTCGGCCATCTCGCCAGCTACCGCGCCATCGACGAGGCGGCGGCGCTGGCGGAGGACTTGGGGATCGCCGCCGCCGCCGTCACCAACTCGACCCATCACGGCGCCACCGGCGTCTATGCCCTGGAGGCTGCGCGCCGCGGCTTCATCGCCATCGGCTGCACCCATGCCGACGCCCTGGTGGTGCCGCATGGCGGCATCAAGCCGTTCTTCGGCACCAACCCGATCAGCTTTGCCGCGCCGGCGCCGGGCGAGGATCCGGTGCTGCTGGACATGGCCACCAGCGCCATCCCGCTCAACCGGGTGCATCTGCGCCGCGACACCGGCGCGCCGCTGCCGCCGGAGGTCGCGGTCGGCGACGACGGCGTCGCCACCACCGACGCGCATGTCGCCACCGGGCTGATCCCGGTCGGCGGCCTGGCCTATGGCTACAAGGGCGCCGGGCTGGCGATGATGGTCGAGATCCTGTGCGCCGCCCTGACCGGCATGCCGCACGGCTTCCGCATGACCAAGTTCACCGGGCCGGGCCAGCCGGTCACCATCGGCCACTTCTTCCTGCTGCTGAAGCCGCAGGCCTTCGACGCCGGCGGCTATGCGGCGACGATGGCGGCGATCCTCGGCGATCTCCGCTCGCAGCCGGCCCAGGCCGGGCAGGAAGTGATGGCGCCGGGCGACCCGGAGAAGCGCGAGGCGACGGCGCGCGCAGCGCTCGGCGTGCCGCTCGACCGCCGTACCTGGGGGCGGCTGGTGGAGTTCGCCGGGACCGTCGGCGTGGCCGTGCCGGAGGCGACCGCCGAGGCTTCCGTTGACGGCGGGGGGAGTGCCGCATAGTTTCACGACAATGACGCTGGATCTGGATTCCCTGCGATGACCGGGCTGACCGCCGAGATTGATCGCCTGGAGCGCGCTCTGGAACGCCTGGACACCGCGCTGGCGGACCAGGCGGAGCGCCGCCAGAAGCAGATCGACGAGATCATGGACCGCGTGCGCACGCAGGCGGTGACCGAGATCGAGACCGAGCTGCGCGAGGATACGGCGACAGTGGCGGCGCGGGTCAATCAGGTGATCCAGCGTATCGAGACCCTTCTGGAAAAGTAACGCAGTGGCCCGGGTCGAAATCACACTCAACAATCGCGTCTACCCGATCGCCTGTGAAGACGGGCAGGAGGGGCGGGTGCGCGACGTCGCCGCCTTCCTGGAAGAGCGGATCCGCGAGATCCAGGGATCCGTGCGGTCGGTGACCGACATGCATCTCATGGTCATGGTCGGCCTGATGCTGGGCGATGAGCTGCTGGACCTGCGCGACGAAAAGCGAGTGCCGGCGCCGCTTCCCGTGGCGCCGCCGCCGGGGCCGCTGGAGGATCCGGCGCTGGCCGCGAGGCTGCAGAAACTGGCCGATCGGATCGAGGCCATTGCGGCCAGGGTCGAGACGCCCTAAATCTCATCCCGTAGCGGGGCTGCGCGGCGCGACAGGTCGATTGTCCCTGGGGCCGTAGCACTTCTCTTAGGGAGCTGTCCCTGCCGGGACCGTGGTCCCGGCACATGGCGCCCACCTGCTGATGCAGGGCCCAAGAGGAGACATAATGACCACCGGCCGAGGCGGCTCCGCTGCGCTTCTTTCCACCCTGTCCGACGACGCCGATCTGCGCGACGCCAAGAAGGCCTTCCGGGCCGAGGCCCGCGCCCGACGCGCGGCCTATCACGCGCTGCATGGCGCCGGGGCGGGCGACCGGCTGCGCGACAACGTCCTTGCCGCGATTCCCTTCGCCGCCGGCGCGGTGGTGAGCGCCTATCTCCCGATCGACGACGAGCTCGACCCGCTGCCGCTGCTGGCCGCGGCGCTGGCGCGCGGCCATGCCGCCTGCGTCCCGGTGGTGCAGGGCAAGGCCCAGCCGCTGGTGTTCCGCGACTGGACGCCGGGGGCGCCGCTGGTCTCCGGCGTGTTCGGGGTGGCGGTGCCGGCCCCGACGGCGCCGGAGCGGGTGCCGGACCTGCTGTTCGTGCCGCTGCTCGGCTTCGATCGCCAGGGTTTCCGCATGGGTTACGGCGCCGGCTTCTACGACCGCACCCTGGCGAAGTTGCGGGCGGCCGGAGCGGAGTCGGGGCGCCCGGTGCTGGCCGTCGGCATCGGCTATGCCGGCCAGGAGGTGGCGGCGGTGCCGACCGGACTGCACGACCAGGCGCTGGACTGGATCGTCACGGATCGCGAAGCGATCCGCATCACACCTTAGACGGATACTCGATGCGCATACTGTTCCTGGGGGACGTCGTCGGCCGCGCCGCCCGCACCGCCGTGATCGCACAACTGCCGCGCCTGCGGCAGCGCCTGGACCTCGATTTCGTCGTGGTCAACGGCGAGAACTCGGCCGGCGGCTTCGGCATCACCCCGAAGATCGCCGAGGAGTTCTACGATGCCGGGGTCGACTGCCTGACCACCGGCAACCATGTCTGGGACCAGCGCGAGCTGCTGGGCACCATCGATCGCGACTCCCGCATGGTGCGGCCGGCCAACTTTCCGCCCGGCACGCCCGGCCGTGGCGCGACGCTGCTGCAGGACCGCAGCGGGCGGCAGGTGCTGGTGATCAACATCATGGCGCGGCTGTTCATGGACCCGCTCGACGACCCCTTCGCCGTGGTCGACCGGCTGCTGGCCGACACCGGGATGCCCGGGGTGGTCGATGCCATCGTGGTCGACTTCCACGGCGAGGCGTCGAGCGAGAAGATGGCGATGGGCCATCATCTCGATGGCCGGGTCTCGCTGGTGGTCGGCACCCACACCCACATCCCGACCTCCGACCTGCACATCCTGCGCGGCGGCACCGCCTACCAGACCGATGCCGGCATGTGCGGCGACTACGACAGCGTCATCGGCATGGTGAAGGAGCCGGCGGTCGCCCGCTTCATCCGCAAGATGCCGACCGAGCGGCTGACCCCGGCCGAGGGCCAGCCGACCATCTGCGGCCTGGTGCTGGAGACCGACGACGCGACGGGACTCGCGCGCCGGGTCGAGCCGTTGCGCATCGGCGGCAGGCTGTCGCCGGCCTGGCCCAGCGGTTTCGCGCCGGCCGATCCCGCGGCCTGAACCGGAATTCATCCTATTTCTCTGGAATTGCGTCTATCTGGTTGTGGCGAAATGGAATCCGGCGGGTAGGGAAATTCGCCGGATCTTCCCTCCGAACCACAAAACGGCCATAGTCTCGCGCTAACGCGGCGCAGGGGATCGTGCGGTGGCGCTTGTCGTCGCCGGGCCGGCCGCATATGTCTCCCGCCGCGAGTCTCCCTAGTCAGTCAGGCGTAGCCCCATGGCCGGTCATTCACAGTTCAAGAACATCATGCATCGCAAGGGCGCGCAGGACGCCAAGCGGGGCAAGATCTTCACCAAGCTCCAGCGCGAAATCACCATCTCGGCGAAGCTCGGCCTTCCCGACCCGGCGATGAATCCGCGCCTGCGCGCCGCCATCCAGGCCGCGCGCAAGGAGAACATGCCGAAGGACAACATCGAACGCGCGATCAAGCGCGCGACCGGTGACGGCGACGACAGCGATTACGTGGAAATCCGGTACGAAGGCTACGGCCCGGCCGGCATCGCCGTGATCGTCGAGGCGCTGACCGACAACCGCAACCGCACCGCGGCGGAAGTGCGCTCGACCTTCGCCAAGCATGGCGGGTCGCTGGGCGAGACCAACTCGGTCAGCTTCATGTTCAACCGGATCGGCGAGATCGTCTTCCCGGCCAAGGCCGCCAGCGCCGACGCGGTGTTCGAGGCGGCGCTGGAGGCCGGCGCCGACGATGTGCAGAGCGACGACGAGAGCCACACCGTCACCACCTCGATCGAGGGCTATGCCGGCGTGCGCGAAGCCCTGGAAGAGAAGTTCGGCGCGCCCGATTCCGCCGGGCTGGTCTGGCGCCCGCTCAACACGGTTCCCGTGAACGAGGAGCAGGGGGCGTCGCTGCTGAAGCTGCTCGACACGCTCGAGGACAATGACGACGTGCAGCGGGTCTCGGCCAATTTCGAGATTCCGGACGACATCATGGCGCGGCTCACGGCCTGAGCCGGGGCGGAGGGAAGATGGACCGCGGGATTGGGATGGGGAAGGGATCGGACCGGATGGCCGTGGGCGGCCGGTCGGCTCTTGTCTTGTTTCCCACCCTGTCATGCTCGGGCCTGACCCGGGCATCCAGAGGCTGTCGACATCTCCTGGATTGCCGGGTCAAGCCCGGCAATGACAGCTTCAATAGTGGTTGGTTCCCGGCGGCACGCCGATGAGGATCCTCGGCCTTGATCCCGGGCTGCGCCACACCGGCTGGGGGCTGCTCGACGTCGACGGTAACCGGCTGCGCTATGTCGCCGACGGCCGGGTCGATTCCGACGACAAGGCCGAGCTGGCGATCCGGCTGGTGCAGCTGCATGACGGGCTGGTCGAGGTGATCCGGACCTGGACGCCGGACGAGGCGGCGGTCGAGGAGACCTTCGTCAACAAGAACCCGACCTCGACCCTGAAGCTGGGCCTCGCCCGCGGCGTGGTGCTGCTGGTGCCGGCCAAGGCCGGGCTGCGGGTGGCGGAGTACGGGGCCAACCACATCAAGAAGTCGGTGGTCGGCGCCGGCCATGCCGACAAGACCCAGGTGCAGCACATGGTGCGGATGCTGCTGCCGGGCACCACCTTCCAGACGCCGGACGCGGCCGACGCGCTGGCGGTGGCGATCTGCCACGCCCATCACCGCCAGACCTCGGCGGCCATCGCCGGCATCCGGCTGCAGGTGGCGCGATGATCGCCCGGCTGCGCGGCATCCTCGACAGCGCCGGGGCCGACCACGCGGTGATCGACTGCAACGGCGTCGGCTACCTCGTGTTCTGCTCGCGCCGCACCCTCGGCCTGATGGCCGGCCCGCGCGAGGCGGTGGCGCTGCACATCGAGACCCATGTCCGCGAGGACCACATCCACCTCTACGGCTTCGCCGACACGGCGGAGCGCGACTGGTTCCGCCTGCTGACCACGGTGCAGGGGGTCGGCGCCAAGGTCGGGCTGGCCATCCTGTCGGTGCTGTCGCCGGACCAGGTGGCGACCGCCATCGCCGCCGGCGACAAGGCCCTGCTGGCCCGCGCCGACGGGGTCGGACCCAAGCTGGCCGGCCGCATCGCGTCGGAGCTGAAGGACAAGGTCGGCGGCATCGCCCTCGGCCCGGCGGTGGTCGGCCTTGGCCCCGTCGCGGTGGGCCTCACCGCCCGCCCGGCCGAGACCGGCGGCGCCGCGGCCGACGCGGTCTCCGCCCTGGTCAATCTCGGCTATGGCCGGGCCGAGGCGTTCACCGCGGTGGCCCGGGCCGGCGGCAAGCTGGGCGCCGACGCCACCGTCTCGGCGCTGATCCCGGCCGCGCTGCGTGAGCTGGCGTCATGACTGACCGCATCGTCACTGGGGATCCCCTGACCGACGACACCGGCGATGCCTCGCTGCGGCCGCAGACGCTGGAGGATTTCGTCGGCCAGCGCGAGGTCTGCGACAACCTGAGGGTGTTCGTGACCGCGGCGCGGGCCCGGGCCGAGGCGCTGGATCATGTCCTGCTGTTCGGCCCGCCGGGCCTGGGCAAGACCACGCTGGCCCAGATCGTGTCGCGCGAGCTCGGCGTCGGCTTCCGCGCCACCTCCGGCCCGGTGATCGCCCGCGCCGGCGACTTGGCTGCGATCCTGACCAACCTGCAGCCGCGCGACGTGCTGTTCATCGACGAGATCCACCGGCTGAACCCGGCGGTGGAGGAGATCCTCTATCCCGCGATGGAGGACTACCAGCTCGACCTGATCATCGGCGAGGGGCCGGCGGCGCGCTCGGTGCGCATCGACCTGCCGCCCTTCACCCTGGTCGGCGCCACCACCCGGTCCGGGCTGATCACCACCCCGCTGCGCGACCGCTTCGGCATCCCGCTGCGGCTGAACTTCTACGGCACGCCCGAACTCGAATCGATCGTCGCCCGCGGCGCCCGGCTGCTGGGCTGCCCGCTGTCGGAGGAGGGGGCGCACGAGATCGCCAAGCGCTCGCGCGGCACGCCCCGCATCGCCGGCCGGCTGCTGCGCCGGGTGCGCGATTTCGGCGCCGTCGCCGGCCTCGCGCAGATCGACGCCCGCGCCGCCGACCAGGCGCTGAAGCGCCTCGATGTCGACGAGGCCGGGCTCGACGCCATGGACCGGCGTTATCTGCGCCTGATCGCGGAGCAATACGGCGGCGGTCCGGTCGGGGTCGAGACGCTGGCGGCGGCGCTGAGCGAGCAGCGCGACATGATCGAGGACGTGATCGAGCCGTACCTGCTGCAGCAGGGCCTGGTGCAGCGCACCCCGCGCGGCCGGGTGCTGGGCGAGCGCGGGTATCGCGCGCTCGGCCTCTCAGTGCCGAAGCGTGAGGCCTCGCAGCTCGATCTCCTGCCGGATGACGAGCTGTGAGCGGCCCGCATCTCTTCCCGGTCCGGGTCTATTGGGAGGACACGGATGCGTCGGGCATCGTCTACCACGCCTCCTATCTGCGCTTTGCCGAGCGGGCGCGGACCGAGCTGCTGCGGGCGGCCGGCTTCGAGCAGTGGAACCTGCTGGCGGAGACCGGGATCGCCTTCGCGGTGCGGCGCTGCGAGATCGACTTCCGCCGCTCCGCGCGGCTGGACGACCAGCTCGAAATCGACACGCGCGTGACGGCGATCGGCGGCGCCAGCCTCGATATGTCGCAGGCGATCCGGCGCAATGGGGATGACATCGTCACATTGCTGCTGAAATTGGCATGCATCACTCGGGACGGACGGGCGGCACGGATGCCGTCCGATCTCCGCGAGGTCTTCAACGCGATCAAAGCCGAGACCGCGTCCCACGCGGCGTAGGGAAGGGCGAAGGTATGGAGCAGTCGGTGATCGAAACCGCCCAGGTGGTCGGGCAGAGTGCCGTCCACAATATGTCCATGTGGGGCCTGTTCCTGCAGGCGGACGTCATCGTGAAGTTCGTGATGCTGCTGCTGTTGGCGGCATCGGTGTGGTGCTGGGCGATCATCTTCGAGAAGTGGATCCGGGTGCGGCGGCTGAACCGCGCGGCCGATGCGTTCGAGGACGCGTTCTGGTCCGGCGGCTCGCTCGACGATCTCTACGACCAGGTCGGCGCCAACCCGCCCGACCCGATGGCCGCCACCTTCGCCGCCGGCATGAAGGAATGGCGCATCGCCGCCGACCGCGGCCTCAGCGCCTCGGGCAGCATGCGCGCCGGGCTGCAGCAGCGCATCGACCGGGTGATGCAGGTGACCATGACCCGTGAGCTCGGGCGGGTCGAACGCGGCATGACCGTGCTGGCCTCGGTCGGGTCGACGGCGCCCTTCGTCGGGCTGTTCGGCACGGTGTGGGGCATCATGAACTCGTTCCAGTCGATCGCCGCCCAGGCCGACACCAGCCTTGCCGTCGTCGCGCCGGGCATCGCCGAGGCGCTGTTCGCCACCGCCATCGGCCTGTTCGCCGCCATTCCCGCGACCACCGCCTACAACAAGTTCTCCAACGACCTGAACAAATACGCCGAGCGGCTCGAGAACTTCGCCGGCGAATTCGGCGCGATCCTGTCGCGCTACCTCGAGGACCGGACCTGATGGGCGTCTCTCTCTCCCACGCCACGGGCCGCTCGCGTGGCGGCCGCCGCACCTTCCGCCCGAACTCCGACATCAACGTCACGCCCTTCGTCGACGTCATGCTGGTGCTGCTGATCGTGTTCATGGTCACGGCGCCGCTGCTGACCGTCGGCGTGCCGGTCGACCTGCCGCAGACCCGCGCCCAGAACATCCAGACCAAGGAGGAGCCGCTGACCGTCACCATCGACGCGAGCGGCCAGATCTTCGTCCAGAAGCAGCAGGTCGCGGTAGAGAACCTGGTGCCGATGCTGACCGCGATCGCCAAGGCCCAGGCCTCGGCGCCGGGCGGCACGGCGGCCAACGAGACCCGCATCTTCGTGCGCGGCGACCAGGCGCTGGCCTATGGCCGGATCATGGAGGTGATGGGCGCCATCACCACCGCCGGCTTCACCCGCGTCGCCCTGATCGCGGAAAGCCCGAAGGGGCAGGCCGCGGCAGCGACGCCGCCCGCGCGGTCCGCACCCGCATCGCCCGCACCCGCCCCGAGGCGCTGACCCAGCCCCATGCGTCCCAGCCTCATCATCTCCCTGGCCCTGCACGCGATCATGCTGATCGTGCTGATGTTCGGGCTGCCGCTGTTCCGGCGCGACGCGCCGGCCATCGCGGTCGTGCCGGTGGAGATCGTCAGCGCCGATGCGGTCGGCGATCCGGGCGCCGGCGAGATTGCGCGGGAGAAGCCGCCGGCGCCGGATGCGACCGGCGATGCCGACACGCCGCCGCCGCCGGCCGCGGCCAAGGCACCTCCGGCAACCCCGAAGCCGCCGACGCAGCGCCCGGAACCGCCGAAGGTGGCGCAGCTGCCGCAGCCGCKCGAGACCCAGCCGACGCCGCAGGCGCGCCCGGTGCCGGAGCCCCAGCCGTCTCCGCCACCGCCTCCGCCG